>WYEI01000218.1 GCA_009903905.1 Pyrobaculum sp.
AAATTGACGAGACCCTCGGCAGATGTAGGGTATTTCTACATGCCACGATCAACGAGCACTGGGGTATAGCCGTTGCGGAGGCCATGGCGCGGGGACTGCCCGTGGTTGTGCACAGATCTGGTGGCGCTTGGAGCGACTTGGCGGGCTTCGGCGGATTCGGCGTGGGCTACAGCAACGCCGAGGAGGCCGCGGAGGCCTTGGCCAAGCTCCTCATCGACGGAAGGACTTGGAGCCTCTTCTCCCAGAGGTCGCTCGCGCGGATCTCCGGGTTCACGTTTGAGGGGTTT
The DNA here is from genome assembly GCA_009903905.1 of Pyrobaculum sp. Next base: position 288 of record WYEI01000218.1, read on the forward strand.
CTCGAACGGGCCATCGCGTTGTTAAGCGGATTATGAGGTACTCCTACATCACCGGTTTAGACCCCGGCTTCTACCCACGCCCCTATTTCTTTTCTAAGTGCTGCGGGATCCCCACGTATTTCCTAAGGACATTTATTGGATATCTAAGGAACCCCGAAAAAAGATCTCGGGCTGGAGAGAGGCGACAACAAGACGCTTCGGCAACTAGGAGCGACCCGTTGAGGGCGATATACAATTGTCCTAGACAGGACCGCACTGTGTTGCTGGACGCCTCGCTGTACGAGCTACTTTACGCGCCATATCTCTCTAAGATTGGAGGCGACGGCATAATTGTGATGAACCCCTACGGCGTCTACGCCGCAAAGGCCGTTGGCAAGAAAGTCGTCGTGGACCTCATGGATCTGTGGAGCTGCCATCGCGACGTGTTTACGTTCAACGCCTTTGATTTCCACGCGCTTAGAAGGGCTGATCTGGTGATTGCATGGTCTAGGGCCATAGCGGCGTTGCTGAAGTCCATAGGGCTACGGCATGTGGGGTACCTCCCCTATGGGCTTGACCTAGAGAGCTTCGACCCCTTGACCGTCTCCCCGCGCATCTTCCTAGAAAACTATGGCATAGATCCCTCCATCTTCAAGGTAGTATACAGCGGAGGTATGTGGAAGATCGATGGGAGAGATGCGTTAGGAGTTGAAAAGCTACTTCTCGCGTTTAAGATGGTGGAGGAGAAGCGGAGGGACGTGGTCCTGCTGTTGCAGACCTCTAGGGAGGTTGTGGAGCTTGCAAAGAGGGTCGGCGTGAGGAATTTCGTCTATGTGGAACGAACCCCGAAGCCCAACGACCCTCTGAGACTTTCCATGTTCCGATCTGCAGACATCCTCGTGCTCACAGCGTCTAGGTACCCCGCGGTGTATTTCGCCGAGAGGACCACCATGTTTCAGTACATGTCCTCCAGCAACGCCATTTTAGCCGAGGACACGCCTGGAGTCCGCGGAGCGATTCGCCACGGGGAAACCGCCTACCTAATCCCTATAGACAGCCCAGTGAAACTTGCGGAGGGCATCATAGAGCTGGTGCGTGACGACGGCTTGAGGAAATACATAGGGCGTCAGGCGCGGGAGCGCTTGGAGCAACAGTATACCTGGCAGGCGCTTGGGAAGAAGGCAAAGGAGCTGTTACAGTGACCCATCTCGCTCGCCGGCTTTAGGGGGCCTATAAGCCACCCTATGTCGGGCACAGGGATGTGCTACAGGGGGAGGGGTCTGCCTGACGTAGTCATGAGAAGCCTTGGCGAGCAGAGCCCGTGGCGTGGCTTGACGACCGGCACCAAGGAGTTGGGTCTCCGGTGTATGTGAAGGAGGTCCTCCTTACCTAGCTACTCGGTTTATTATCTCGCGGGCTTTCGGGGCCAGAGCATTCCAGCTGTATTTCTCCTCCACTTCTTTACGGGCGTTTCTGCCCAACTCCTCCGCCTCATCACTGTGGGCGATGAGGAGCTCTATCTTCTCGGCTAAACTGTGGACGTCGCCGTATTTCGCAATAGCTGCAGTGTGTCCATCTTTTAGTACGCCCGCGACACCGGGGGAATACTCTGCGACTATGGCGTTGCCCGCCGCCATGAACTGATACATGGTGGTCCTCTCGGCGAGGTATACGCCTGGCGTCTTGGAGACAGGTAGCACGAGGATCGAGGCGGCTCTCAGGAAGGAGAGCCGCAATGGGTCGTTGAAGAGCTTCGTGGGCTCTATCAACACCGCTCTCTCTATATTGAACCTCTTAATCATTTCTCTGATCAGCTGATTCTGCCCCCACGTCTGGATCGCAAGGACCACGTCTTTGTTCTTCTTCTCCACCAAGCGATACGCCGCCAACACCTTATGGATGCCGTGGTAGATGTGCCCGCCGCCGCTGTAGCCCACCACGACCTTACCCTCTAGCTGTGGGTAGCGCTCATAGATAAGCCTGGGGTCCGCCTTCAAGGGGTCAAACACGTTGAGATCCACCCCAAAGGGGAGGTACTCCACGCGCCGTAGCCCCACGGACCTCAGAAGCGCCGCAATAGCCCTGGACCACGCAATGATGCACTCCGCCTTTCTTAACGCCACGAAGTCAAGAGGGCTAAACACTAGGTAGTCCCTGTCGCAATGCCAAAGATCCATGAGATCCACCACCACACGCATACCAGCGAGCCTGGCCGCCAACACGCCAACTAGGTTCTTTATAACCGCCACGTCATATTCGTAACTTAGTTTTTTCAAGAATCCCGCAATGCTGGCTTCCTTTATCAATGCGCCAATAATATATGTCCTATCTTGTCTATAACAGTCGTTTATGTATTTTGATATATCAAAATCAAGAAAATTTATATATTTTTGTTTTGTTATCAGTTGCTGTTTTGCAAAATCCTCCAGCCGCTTGTTGGGATTCCTCAGGTGCCCAGCCAAGGTTCTGATTCGGTAAACCTTCGCCCCAGTTGCTCGTGCGAAGAATATGGGACGTGGAAAGATACGTGGGTCAAAGCCCGTGAGGTAGGCTACCTTAGCCATGTTCGATCCATGCGCAAATGTCTTTAAGTCTTAGAGGCATGGAAAGCGCTATCAACGTGTAGAGGGTTAAAGCCTTGACATACATCTCGACACCCTTTTTACCTCCGTACCGCACCATTTGGTAAATTAGCGGAAGAAGTTCAACTACTGGGGCAATCGGAGTTGCAAGTATACCCAATACAGCCGTTGCGTGAACCGTGGCGAAGATGGCTGTGTTTATCTTCTGGCGGCGCGACGGCGTGTAGGCGTATATGAGGGCTTTTCTGCGTATGCCTCGGAGGTATTGCCTAAGCGGCGTAGTTACAGGCACGTCGCTCAGCCGTCTCCTGTTTATGTCGTAGGCCGCCGTCGAGATGTAGAAGCTTTGGAAGCCCTTGCAGTATGCCCTTAGGCATATGTCTCTGTCTTCTGCCTGCGTCATCCTCTCGTCGAAGAGTCCTACCTTTCTGAACACGTCTCGGTGGAAAAGCGTCACGCCGAAGACCACGAAGGGGGCTGGGTAGAGCGTGGTGCTGGGGTCGTCGCCTAGGCTGGCCATGATGTTTTGTATATC
>WYEI01000070.1 GCA_009903905.1 Pyrobaculum sp.
AGGTCCTAGTTCAAACCACTTAATGGACATGCCGCATAAAGCGCCTCAACGTCTTGAGGCCCTCCTCCTTCAGCTCTCTGTACAGCCTGGCGTCGTCGACCTCCCAGTAGCGGTGCACGAGCAGGTTCCTAAGCCCTGCGAACCTCCGCATGGCCGCGGCGAGATCCCGCGGGATGATTCCCCTCTCGCCGAGCATTTGGAATACCTCGCCGAAGCTGGCCGGGCGGGCCCCCGTCTCCCGGAGGAGAATTAAGCCGATCTGGACGGCGGCCTCCACGGCCTCGATCACGGCGTATCTCAAGGCGTATACAGCCTCATGATCGTTTAAAAACTCGTCAAGTGGACGGTTCAAGATCTGCTCTATAAAGTTTACCGAACGTTCAAGATCTCTCAAGGCTCTCGACAGCCTCTCAGAATCCACGACAATGGGGGATTCAAACCATATAACAATTGCGGCCCGATGAGCAAGGATAGAGAGGCGACTTATTTGACGCGTCGTATATGGTGAGTATGCGGCGGATAGGCGCGGTTTTGGTTGCTGAGGACGGGGGGCTGAGGAAGAGACCTCGTTGCTAAGCGTCGGCAAGCATTAGGCTTGTGCCGGGGTTGCGGCCGCCGTGCTCAGCTTATTTATCGTGTCGCCTAGGGCGATGTACATGAGTATATAGCCCACGAGGGAGAGTATGCCGGAAAAGCCGACGAGCAACAAGGCGATGTCTAGGATAAAGAGGATGCCCGCCGCCATGTATAGGGAGTTTTGATATCTGCTGTGTAGCTTGAAGGCGCCAACCACGAAGGTCAGTATGTTGCCTATGAAGGCGATTATGCCGCTGATGATGATCACTCCTAAGGCCAGCATAAAACCGCCTGATGCGACTGTTGGTGACGTGAAGTAGAGACTGGTCAGGATCGTAATTGCGAATACGACGAGTCCTAACACCAATATGGCAAGCCCCACGAGTATGAGCGTGGTGCCTGTGTAGCATATGCGGAACCCGTTGTCTACCTCTGAGAGCTGACGCACGCCGGGGCGGATCTTCCCGAAGATTGCGTAGAGCACGATGCCGACGGCAACCAGCGACAGGACGAGCAGGAGGGCCACTGCGCCGATAACTCCGGCAAACGCCGAGGGTCCGTGCGGAGCCGCGGCCATGAAGCCAAAGGCGGCTATAATAGAGATGAGCCCCGCCAATGCGGCTACGATGCCCATAATCACGGCGACGAGGAGGTAGAGGAAGCCGCTTCTAAGCGTTCTCAATGCCGATATCTCTACATTTCGTGTTTCCATAAATTCTTAGATATCCGCATTTATAAGTTTTATAGAGTCTCTAATATGTTGTATATTTTGTCGTATTCAGCGGACCAGAGCGGGGATCCCCGCGTCACCACGCACCTCGTCCGTCTGTCCGTCTTGACGCATTCCATGTAGCCCCTCTCCGCTAGGGCTCTGAAGATCTCACCAACCACCTGTTGCGAGACCTGGGCCTTCTTAGCCACCTCGCTGGGGTACAGAGAGAGGGAGTTGCCCTGCGCCTCCGCGAAGGTCTCTGCCAACACCGCCGCCAGCCTGCACAAGACGCCGCATCCCTGGGGAAAACGGCGCATCAAAAAACCTAGAGCTTTAAGGCGGGTAAGAAGAGGTCTAGTATTCCGTTGATTATCCATATCAAGATGGCGAGCCCCAGCGCGCCTAGCCAGCCGACGCCTTGTAGCTTCCGGAGGGCGTAGAGCCACACGAAGAAGGCCACCACCCCGCTGATCAGCGGAATCCTAATAACACTGTGGAAGATCCAGTAGATCAACCCCCCGACTAGCGCCGTGACGGCGGCCCCGGTCAAGCTTTCCCTCTTCTGCTTCCCAGGAAAAATCTTCAAAGCCAACCAAATGGCTAAGGTGGATACGAGCCAAGCCACCACAAGCCCCGCCACTTCACTTACCAGCGACATGGGAGACTTATATTTACATGTTTTTAAAGATTGCGTCGCGTCTTATTTTTATAAATATGGAGGATCTTAGACGTGTGGAGATGCTGGAGGTTCCCGGGTGCCCGGAGGGGTCGATGAAAGCCATTGCCTACATAAAGGAGAAGCAACCAAACGAGGTGGTGTTCAAAACTCCGGATGAGGGTTGCGTGGCGGTGCTGAGGGTCGTCCTGCCGCTTTTCAACTACTTCGTCGTCGACGTGTATGTCGAGGGTGATAAACACGCGGTGAAGGCTAGGCGAGGGAGGACTTGAGGCGGCACTCCTCGCAGAGGTAGACGTGGTCGTAGGGGAGGCCGGCGTCTTTCAGCCTCTGCGCCAGCTTCCGCGCCATGGTCTCCGTGTAGGGCAGTTCCTTTCCGCAGGTGTGGCACCGCGCCGGCTGGTCGCGGAAGACCGCCCTGGCCTCATAGGGCTTGGGGTCCGCCGCGGCGTCCACCGTTATCACTTTCTCGGGGCACTTCTCGGCGCATATGCCGCAGGCTATGCAGAGCGCAGGGATGAGCTTGAGCTCGTTGCCTCTTATGGAGAGGGCGTCTGTGGGGCATACGTTGACGCAGGCGCCGCAGAGCGTGCAGCCCTCCGCCACCTTCACCACCCCCACTGGCATCCCCACCGCGGCGGCGAGCATCCGCGTCTGCCACCTATCGCCCGGCTGGAGGGAGGCCCTTTCGGACTTAACCACGAAGTCTCTCCCGTCGCGTTGCAGCCCCCTTCCCCACCTCTCGGCGGCGGGCCACAGCGGACACGCCTCGCCGCGGGAGCAGTGCGCCCTGGCCTCCCCGTGTCTGGCGGCGGCGAGGTAGAGATACTGCCTCGGTATGGCCGCTACGCATTTCGTCCTGACGCCCTCCTCGTCTCCGTCTTGGAAGGCGTAGTCGCATATGAACTTGAGGGGGCCCGGCGCCGTCTTTATCAAGTCTGCTAGGTAGCCGTCGGGGAGCGACGGCATCTTGACGGCATCTACGGGGCACACGGCGTTGCAGAGGCCGCAGTCGATACATGCCTCATATCTCACCCTAACCACCTTGCCCTCCACGTATTCGAAGGCGGAGGCTGGGCACGACTCGGCGCAGAGGCCGCACCATATGCACCTGGCCTGGTCCACCGTAATGGTATCTCTGAGCTTGATGAAGCCGCCGGTTATTAGGTCTCTCCTCGTCGCCGTTTTGGACTCCGCTGGCGGCAACAGATGCCACTCGGCAGATTCCGCATGTCTCTCCGCCACCTCTTTGAACCAGTCGCCGTGGGGCCCTCTGTAGGCGAAGATAAGCGGCGTCTGTGAGAGAAAACGCGTCACGTCTTCACGCCCCCTCACCACGAGGACCGACGGCTTATCTCTCCTAATCACGGCACCACCCACAGCCTCTTAAAAAACTATTTCCTGACTATTTTAAGT
>WYEI01000069.1 GCA_009903905.1 Pyrobaculum sp.
CAGTCCCGTCGCCGTCTATTGCGCCGGAGACCACCGCGCCGAAGTACCTCAGCGTTGTTTCGTTTACGCCCAGCCTCTCCGCCTGAATAAGCAGAAGGGCAGGCGCGACGACCTCCCTCGCAATTTTGTCGTCGTTCAGCCTGTCCCTCAGAGCCTCCAGCTCTCCCCGGACCCCCTCGCCCAGCCGCCTCACCGCGGCATTCACCACGATGTCCCAGTGGTCAGCAACCCACCGCTTGAGGTCGTCCCAACTCTTCACGTACATGAGATCCTTCAGCCCCGCCTTGGTTCCCAGCATATTGAGCCACCCGCACTCCGCGCTCTTCTTGATCGCGTCGTCGAGCTTCCCGAGAGAGGTGCGGGCGTAGAACTCCGGCTTCGGCCCCTCAAGAGTCAAACTTACGCCACGCACTACGATATTGGACCAGTCAAAGAGGGCGTGAGTCTCAGCCAACTGCCACAGGTGGGAGGTTGACATTTGCAACACCCTCTCGTTTCTCCTTCTGATTATCGCCACGTCAGAGTCAACCCAGCCAACCATGTAGGGGAAGCGGTCCTCCACAGGCAGACGCTCCCTAACCTCTTCAGCCGCCTTCATCGCCGCCTCAAGCTCTTGCTTGAAGAACCCCAGCCACCTCTCCATATCGTCGAACTCCAAGGCGTAGACTATGCTCTCTCCCAACTTCCTAATGCGCAACCTTATGTCCAGCTCCTTGAGCCCGCCGCCCTCCTTCACGTTGTAGAGCTTAAACACGTAAGACCCAGTCTTTTCCTTAGTCTTCTTCTCCTCAAGTTCCAGCGCCAGCCTGCCGCCTTTTGTGAGCTCCTCGACAAAGCCGTGGAGGTGGTCGGCGCCTGGCTTTAGGAATAGGCGGCGGAGGGCCTCAGCCACCAACTCCTCCACCGCCGCCGGCCTCACCACCTTCGCCTTCTTGGCCTTGTTGTACGCCGTAATCGGCTCGTAGTAGAGGAGCCAAGCCGACCCGCCCACCTCAAGCCAGTGCCAAGCCGCCACGCCGTAGGGGCTTCTCCTGCCCAATGCATACTCCCTATAGGCAACAAGAGCAGCATAGGCCTTAACGCCGAAACTCACGCCGCTGAACCTGGAGAGCTCCAGCTGTTTCGCCTCTGCCAGCCTTCTAGCCACGTCTTCATTCACATCGAGAAGACCTCCCAGACCGTGCTCGACTGAGTATTCGTTCAACTTCTCCCTGAGAGTACTCAAGGCGTTTTCGAAGGCCTCCTCCTCTTTCTTGGCCAGTTGCTTTATCTGTCCGAGATCCGCCACGTACACAACCTTCTTAAACGGCCCCTCGCCAACCTCCTCCCTACGTACCGCCTCCCTAAGCCCCTTTGCGTACTCTCCCAACGCAGACCTGTAGACGCTGAAGGCCTCCTCCAGCACAAAAGCCGCGTAGAAGAGAGCTCTCTTCTTCTCCTCGTTAAGTTCACTATACACCCTACCCTTCATAAGCCTCCCCTTCTCAGACTTCTTCGGCAGTATCAACTTCCTCAGCGACTCCCAGGGCTCAGCCAACTTCACTTTCCCATCGTTGGCCGCCTTGGCAATCTCCTTGAACTTCTCGTATGGGTCGGAGTCTTTCTTCAAGATGTTGAACGCCTCCTCCCTAGAGTACTCCTTGACGCCGGCGGCTACAAACGGCGTTAGAGACGCGGTGTAGGCCAGCTTCTCCAGCTCCACGAGGCCCCACAGGTTCAACGCGGCGGCCAGCGTAATTGCCCCAGCTGTGACTGCGGTCATCAGGAAGAGGTATGCTTTGTGCTCATCCACCCACGCCAGTGCCCTCGCCACCGCCTCAACGAACAGCTCCACGAGGCGCTGAACCGTGACCTTAACCCGCTCGAATACTTCTCTAGCCGCCTCGTAAAGCGCCTTGGCGGCTCTCTGCACGTACTCAACAGCCTCCCTAAACCGGCCCACCTCTGCCAGCGCCACAGCCGAGGCGACGGAGGAAACAACGGCCTCTGAATACAGCCCGTGATACACCGAATACAGCGCCGCCGAGAGTCTTGCTGAGGCGGCTTTTCCGCGTCTACGCCACATCCCCATGCGCCAGTTTAAAAACAACTACACAAGAAAAACAGAAATCTCAAGGCACAAAGACACGGCGGAGATGGGAAGCCGCCTAAGCCGGCGGATAAGACACCCGACACCGTTGAGGAGCTCCTTAGGGAGTGGCCGGAGCTGGAGGCCTTCGGCTTGGAGTGGGTGAGGGCATGGGCTCCCCACGCCAAACAAGAGCTTGTGGAGATAGCCAAGATTATGCGGAGGTTCCCGTGGATGGTAGAGGTGGTGAGGCAGAGGCCGGTGTCTAACCCCCACCCCTACTTAGTGGAGGCATAAGTGGCGAGAGACGAGTCGGAGGTCTGCCTCATGTTGAACCAGCTAAAGACGTTCTGTGCGCGGAACGGAGCCGTGAAGGAGGTCAAGCTGGAGCTGGAGTTTAAGAGGTATGAGGTATACGAAGACAAGATTAGAGGAGTGCACCGCCCCAAGGGCCTGCTAGCCTTCTCTACGACATCAAAAGAGTACATAGAATCCTCTAAAACCCCCCTTTTTCCTCTATTTTTTGAAACCTCACTTCTCCTTCAGCAACTCGCCCACGCGCCCCGCCGCCTCACGATACCAACGCATTTCCACAACCTGCCTAACAAGCTACCTGTATATGTCGATGTAGGAGACGCCTTCTGCAGAAGCCAACACAGTAGCCAGAGTAAGCAGAAAAGAGGGAGTGCACTCCACGCGATACTTCACCCCCCGCCACGTCACAGTACACAAACCACCCACACAACCAAAGATAAGCACCGTTATATCACCTCTACACAAACACCACAGGCAGGAGTATAACAAAAATTATACCGCAGACCCTCCCGCCGTCTTAAACCGCGTCTATTTCAAAGGACGCCGTCTTAAACCGCGTTTTTTCCTCCCAGCTAACACGCCACACTCGCCCAGGCGCGTCAGTCTCTTACTACGTATATACTACGCGGCGACTCGATACGGACAGCCACGGGGTTTCCTTTTTCGGTGACGACGAACCCACGAACTGACGCCGAGGTTATGTGTACAGCGTCGCGGCTAGGTCTTTTTGAGGAGCCGTAGCCAGGTGGCTATGGATTCGCCGCCTGCGACGAATTTGTTCTTTATGAGCCAGTACTGTGTGGCGAGTCCTCTGTGGACTAGGTAGGCGGCGAACATATTCACCAGAATCTTCGCCTGTCCCCGCCTGACTAGGCCTTTTATGTACTCGCTTGGGTAGTCCCTAGCCACGGGGTTTCCTTTTTCGGCGGCTTCCCGCGCCCTTAGGGCGAGGAGGCTGAGTCCCATCTCTCTAACCCACCGCTCGAACTTG
>WYEI01000130.1 GCA_009903905.1 Pyrobaculum sp.
ACGCCGCGCATCACCCTGGCCAGAGTCTCCTTCCTCCCTGCGACGGCTCCTCCCCAGACGAACCTGTAGAGCGCCATCATGACGAAGCCGAAGTCGCTGGCCGCGGCGGCCACCCATCCCCAGAAGCCCCTCCCTACAACCAGGCGGTAGCTGGTGGCTACGCCGTCGCGTCCCGCCGCGGCGGCGAGGCGCTCGGCGTCTGTAGGGGTGAAGTACACATCTGAGTCGAATATAGCCACGTATTCACAATTGGCGTTGTTGACGATGTACTCCACCGCGGCGCTTTTCCCAGTCGTCGGTACCTTGATGCAGTTGTCCTCTGCGCATTCGTCGTCGGCGTCTCTCACCACCACGGCATATCTAGAGGTGTGGCTGAGCGGTTGTTCGCGGCCGCGCGCTGGTATGTACACACAGGTGGGCGATCTGCCCGCGAGCTTCTTGACGTTGCGGATCTCCGCAAGGAGGGGGGCTATTATAAGTAGCCAGTCCATATGTGTCTCGTGGCGTAGAGGAAGGCCAGGGCGCCCATGGTCGTGTTGATGTAGGGAAACCGCCAGTACCAAGTGGGGACTAGGTGGGGTCTCAGCGCTAGGTACAACGCGACGGCGGGGTAGAGGAGGGAGGGGGCTAGGAGGGGGTCGCGGGCTGTTAGTACGACGGCGGTGGTCGTCCAGTTTGCTACGACGAATAGCATGGCCCCGCGGGGCCCCATGGCCACGGCGACTGTCTTGACGCCGGCTTTCTTGTCCGCCTCTATGTCGGGCACTGCAGACAAGGCGTGCATACCCGCCGTCCACGCCACGCCGGCCGCCCAGACCCAGGCGGGCGGGAGGCTGCCCGAGGACATGTAGTACCCAAGCGCGGCGGGCACTATGTAGAGCCAGTTGCTGTATGAGTCCAGGAGGGGTCTCGCCTTCAAGCGGAGGGGCGGCGTGCTGTAGGCAGTGGATAGGATGAGGTAAAGGGCCGTCAGCGCGGCGGCGGTGGGGTCGACCGCCAGCGGCACGGCGGCTAAGGCGGAGGCGGCGGCTGAGGCGGCTAGAAGCCGCGTGGCGCCGGCGGCTGAGCGCTCCGGCCCGGCCTTTTTGGGATTTAATAGGTCGGTATCTAGGTCGAAGAGGTCGTTGACACCGTAAAGGTACAGGTTGGCGAATAACATGAAGTAGATCATGCCGTATATAAACAGCGGCTCGGCGAATTGGCCGAGCGCGGTAGCCCCTGCGCCGTAGCCTACCAAGAAGGGGCCGGCTGTGTACAGCCAGAACCTGGGGCGGCTGTGGACGAGGATTCTGTAGACGGCGTAGCGGGGGTTCATATCGACACCACGTTTTTTACGTAGAGTAGCAGCACCTCGCCGAAGCGTGGCCTGACCTTGCGGTTGAGCACAAGTAGGGGTCTCCGCCATATCAACATGGCGGTCCTCTTGTAGAGGTCTGAGGCCGTCTTTATAGCTGGCAGGAGCCTCCGGGGGATGTATCTATAGCCCTCCTCGGCGGCCTTCTGGATCTGTAGATACCTAGCGAGCTCGTATCTAATAACTTGGGCGAACTCCTCGGTGGGTTCGACCCCTCTCGCCCCGAACTTCGCCATGTCCTCGGCCGGTAAGTAGATGCGGCCTAGGGCGAGGTCTTCGCCGACGTCTCTGATCATGTTTATGAGCTGGTACGCCCTGCCCAGCAACCTGGCGTATGGGTAAGAGGCGGGGGGCAGGCTCATTATCTTGGTCATGAAGAGCCCTATGACCTCTGCCGAGCCGTATATGTAGCGGAGCAACTCGCTGAAGGTTGCATATCTCTTCTTGTAGAGGTCCATCTCCATGGCCTCCATAAACGCCTCTATCCAGCTCCTCTCAAAGCCCCGCCGCCTCGCCAGCTTGGCGAACTCGCCGAGGACCGGGGGGCTTACGGCGCCGTCTAACGACCTCTCCAAGAGCCTGTAGGCGCGGTAGAAGTCCTCCACAAGCGGCTCGGCCCTGTCCACTAGATCGTCCACGTATCTCACAAAGGAGTAGAGCACCGCCACCTCGTCTCTGACGGCGCTGGGGAACAAGGCGCTTGAGTAGAAGAAGTTCCTGCCTTTTCTGAAGAACGAGTAGTGGAGACTAGACATAGTACTTACTCAGCACGTATGCCGAGGCAAGCACCGAGGGGACGCCTATCCCGGGGTGGGTGTACTGGCCCACGTAGAAAAGCCCCTCCACCTTCTTGCTTCTCATCAAGGGCCTGCCCAGCGCCGTCTGGCGTAGCGTGTGCCTCGGCCCCAACGCTGTGCATCGGTACGCCCCGTAGCGCTGGCAGAAGAAACTGCTGGGGTACTCCACAAGCGCCTTCACGTCGCCTCCCACGGCCATGGCGGCGAGTCTCTCCGCGAGGCCCCTGGGCCAGTACTCCGCGCCGGGGGGCGACGGCACCAGGAGAAACATGCTGGATCTGCCGGGCGGGGCCCAGCCCTCCTCGACGACAGAAGGCACGTGGATGTAGAAAGAGGGCAAGTCCGGCATCTCGCCGCGGCCCACCAAGGCGTTGAGATGCTCCTCCCAGCTGGATATGTAGACCACGTGGGGAGGCCCCTCCCACCTGTCGCCCGCAAGAACAGCCATGTAGGCCGACGGAGCCATCTTTAATCCGCGCCAGTAGTCCTCGTCGTAGCTCCGGTAACGAGGGGGCAACATGTCCTCCACGAGCTTGTAGTCTGCGTTAGCCACCACCACGTCCGCCTTGAGGAAGCCATCCTGCGTGTGGACGCCGAGGACCCGGCCGGACCCCACCTCGATCCTCTTAGCGGCGGTGCATGTCTTCAGTTGCGCGCCGTGCCGGGCCCCTATCTCCGCTAAGTTCTCCGCGACGGCGCCGAAGCCGCCCACAGGCGCCTTTACCCCCCTCACGAAGACGGAGTAGTTGAGGAGCAGGCCGTACAGCGCGGGGAGCTCCCACGGCGGACTGCCCACGAACATGCCGTCGTATTCCAGCAACCTCCTGATCAATGGGTGTTTAAACCGGGCGTTGACGTAGCTCTCAAAGCTCCGCATGTACCTAGCCAACCCGAGGCCCGATTTGGCAACCGGCAAGAAGTCGAGCCAGCTGTCGTACTTCTTAAACAGCATGTGGTCCACCACAGCGCTGTAGAGCCGCGCGGCTTCTTTCATCATCTCCACAAATCTATCCCCGGCCCCCCGCTCCAGCTCCTCAAGACGCTGAGGCAGGTCCTTACCCACCTCGACACTGCCGAGCCGCCTATCTACAAACGCCATACTCGGCGCAAGGTCGACAACTCGGTAACGGCGGCCGCCGAGCTCCTGAAACACCTTATCTATCACGTCGTCCATCAGAT
>WYEI01000235.1 GCA_009903905.1 Pyrobaculum sp.
GGGGTGAGGCTGGAGCCCGCCGTCCTCGTGACCTACGGCATAGACACGCCGCGGGTCCCCGCTGCCCTTAGCCAAGACGGCCGCGTCTTTGTGGTGGCGACTTTCGGCGAGGTGGTGGCCCTCTCTGGGGGCCGCGTCTTGTGGCGGGTTAAGGCCCCCTCCACGCCGACGGCCATCGCCGCGTCGGGCAACGGCTCCATAGTGGCGGTGGGCACCCTTGGCGGCGACGTCCTCATCCTCTGGAACGGGAAGGAGGTGGCGAGGTTCCTCGGGGACAAGATCGTGACCTCCGTGGCGGTGTCTGTGGACGGAAAGACTGTTGCAGTGGAGAGGTGGGACTCCGCCTCCGGCCTCAGACTCGCCTTTGGCCGCGTGGCGGTGGCCGCCCCCCAGGGGTGTCTTCCCGTGGAGGTGGGGGTGCGGGTGGGCGCGTCGCTTTACCGCTACCAGCTGGCGGGCTCCGGCGTGGTTTTGTTGCCGGTGGGGAAGGTGTCGCTTGAGCCCGCGTATAGATACATGGGCGACGTCAGGTGCCGCCCGCTTCAGAACGTCACCTTAGACGTCAGAGGCGACTTGGAGGAGCCCGTGGCGGTGCGGTACGTGCTTGAGTACCGGGTCCGCCTGTCGCCTCCCAACGTGACGAGGGGCCCGCAGTGGGCGGCTGGGCCGGCCGCCTTCTACGCGGAGCCCTCTGTGGAGGTCCCCGCCGTGGGGCCCGTGTCGATGGGTAAGCTTGTGTTGGTGGGGTGGCGGGTGGACGGACGCGTGGTAAATCTGCCGGTGCCCACGATCACTGTCAACGTGTCTGGGCCTGTGGAGGTGTCCGCGCTCTACAGAGCTGAACTGCCGCCCACCGTGCCGATCGACGACGGCAACAGGCTGAGGCTTGACAACGTCGTCGTGTTTGACGCCTTTGGGAACCCGGCGGCTTCCGGGCTTGCGCCCGTGGTGTCTGTCTACCCGGCGACTCTGCTTGGTAGCTACGTGAGGCAGGTCAAGGTCTCCACGGCGTGGCCTGCGGCTGTTAACGGGTCTCAAGTCCTCTGGGCCGACGAGGGGAGCAAGGTGGTGTTCAACGCCTCCGACTACGTCTTCCCCAACGGGACCCGCCTCGCCTTTAGGCTGTGGAAGGAGCTTAACGAGAGGACGCGGGTGGTGGTTCTGACGGCCGACCGGCCCACCTCCCTCACCCCCATATACGCGGTGGAGTACAGAGTCTGGGTCAAGCCGCCTGCCTACGTGGCCGAGCCTCCTAACGCCACCTGGGCCGAGAGGGGCTCTGTCATTCGGGTGGCCGCCCCGCCGGTTATTGAGTCGGCCGGCAACACGCGCGTCGTGGTGGATAAATGGGCGATAAACGGGGTTGTGAACGCCTCTCTTACAGGTCCCACAGCTACCGTCAGAGTAACTAAGCCTCTCAACATCACGTATACCACAAAGCGGCAGTATCTAGTGGCGTTTACGTCGAGATACGGCACGGCGCCGCCATCAATGTGGGTTGACGAAGGCGGCACAGCCGCCGCGGTGCCGACGCCTACAGACGTGTGGTCTCCACCTCCGTTGCACTGGGTTTTCGCGGGCTGGCGCGACGTGGCGACTGGCGTGGTGTACAGCTACCCCGCAATGCCCGTGGTGACGGGCCCCGCCACCTACGAGGCGGTGTGGAGCCTGGATCCTCTGCCGCTTGTGGCGATTGGAGGCGCCGCGGCCGGCGCCGTCTTTTTGATATGGTTCTTGAGGAGGAGGCGCCTCCAGCGCCTCATGGCTGAAGTCGCCGAGTGAGGACGCGTTGTCTCTTGGAGCAAGCACCATAAAATATTTATTTTCAGGTCCCAACCTCTCTGTGAGAGGCATGGAATCGATAGACATGTTGATCGCGTTGAGCCTGGTGGCTCTCTTCATGCTGGGGGTATACGTTCTGTCCTACTACTTTGCCGACGTGTCCAAGCAGACAGAAGCCGCGGCGGCCTCTAAGCTAGACGCCCAGGAGATCCTCAAGAAGATCCTCCAGTCGCCAGGAGATCCCTCGGGTTGGAGCGACATGAACCAGGTAAACTCGCTTGGGTTGGCGGATCCAGAGCTACCGGGCATGCTCGACCCGAAAAAACTCATGGCGCTGGCGGTTGCAAGCGGCGTGAATGCGGAATCGGCCTGCAGGATAAACACCGCAGGACAGGACTACCCTGTGACGAAAATCGGCTATGGCATATATATGTGGGGCGCCTTGACGCCAGTTGATGTGAACCCCGCCGTATACGAGCGCATCCTGCGTAGCCTCTTCGGCGATGACTGGCGCAAGTACGACGTAGAGCTGAGGATAAGGCCTGCACTTAAGATAAACGTAACGCTTGCTGGCCCGCAAGTGCGTGTGGAGGTCTATCCGTCTGGCGTCTACGACGTGGACGTCTGCTACGTGGCGTGGCCAGGCAACACGCCAGCTAACCCGGAGCCGCCAGGCGTATACATACGCGGCGCCTACGTCTGGACGCAGGGCCAGAACTACTACGCCAGAGTAGACGTGGAGAACACGGGTGCCCCCGCTACGGTAACTAGAGTTGTGGTGGGGGGCGTTGAGATATTCTCTGGCTCCCAGCAACTGGGCACCTACTGTACTGAGTCGTTTCAGTGGCCGACGAAGGGCTCTAGTAAGACGAACCCCTGCACCTCATCGCCCTGCTACGCGCAGGTGACCTTCAGAAACGCCACGGGGACGTACACCGTGCAGGCACCAGTTACGTTTGGGAAGCCCATCAGCACTTTCAAGTCGGGTTGCTACACGCCTGACGTGACCACGCCGATAAGCGCCTGTGCGTCTGGCCAGACGGGGGAGGACGGCAGAGGTAGCGTGTCGGTCGGCGGCTTGAGCTTATTTGCGTATGCATACGTGAGGGGCGTGATGCTGAAGGGCGTCAACTACACCTACGCGGGCAGTGGGACGGTCTCGCTGATCGGGCTCGTTGCGAAGCCCGACGCAGGGGTCTACGTGATCCACTCTAAGCTTATACAAAACGCTGGACATGGCGCCTCCCTGTGTGGGTGCGACGACCCTGGCGTCTCTGCGCTGGGCTTGAGGTACTTGGGCGTGTTTCTAGGCGGCCAATCCGCACCGCTGTACAACGACCTCACCATCAACCCGGGTGTCAGTCTCGACCTCAACAACGTGTGTGGTGGCGGTAAAGACGTCGGTGGTTGCCTTATTCCGTGGGACAAGATCGGACGCGCCAAGTTCCTCATAGCGGCGGTGTCTAGGAACAGCCAAGGCCAGCCGCCGAAGTGCGGCGGGATACCGCAGAACGACATAATTGTGATGCCGCTGGCCGGCGGCCTCCCGCCCCTCTATGAGGTCCATTTTGCCACCTGGAGGAGGTGGGTGGGTAGCAGGCCGGAGGCGCTGGCGGTTTCCCACGCATCTGCGGTGGCGGATGCGGGCGAGATAACGTATGTGGTGGACCTCTGGGTGTTTAGGTATCCATGAGGTGGGCGGTGGAGCTGGCGGTGTCCTCCTTCATCTTGGTGCTTGTGCTTGCGTTGTATAACTACACGGCGCCTGGCTCCCTCGCGGTGCAGGCAGGGGAGAGGGGGCGCTTTGCCGAGCTTTCCCTCTTTGCCGTGAGGCTCGCCTCAAGTCCGGAGTTCCTCTTCCGCCTCTGGCAGCACTGGGACGGCGCGGTGCGGCAGGCCAACGCCGAAGCCAAGTCAATAGAGCCTCTCGCGTCTGTGGAGGTGACGCCTCCGGTCGGGGGCGCGTGTCCGTCGCCGCCGGCCCCCCGCTTCTCCATCTCGCTGGCCACGGTGCTTCCCAACGGCACTACTGTGTGTGTGGTGGTGCGGGCATGAGGGGGCAGGTGATCCTCCTGACGGCTTTGATTATCGCCGTGTCGGTGTCTGCCGTGTTGATTCTGCAGTCTGTGGCGACGTCTGCGCCAGGCTTCGGCGGGGTCCGCGCCGCGTATGGGGTGTTCTCCCGCGACGTGTCGAAGGCTGTGGAGGCTATAACGTCGTATCTAGACTACGTGGGCGCGGTCACGTTGATCAACTTCACGGAGGGCTCTGTCTCCTACGCTCTTCCGGCGTCTGTATACGGCCTCATGTACGGCTACGGGGATGTCTACTGCCGTTGGCGCCACGTAAACGGCACCGTTTCGATGTTCAACGCCTCTATGCTCTTCTTTGTGGCCAACAGAGCGCCGCTGGGCCTCTCCGTCGAGTTTCCCCAACTCAGCCCCGCGGTCCAATGCCGTACATTGCAGTTCGCCAGCGCCAGCGGGCTGTCGCTTGCGGCCTTTACGCTCGGCCCAGCGCCCAACGGGACGCTTAGAGCGCGGCCAGTTGGCATAACGAACTTCAACGCAGGTCTCGCCAATCCAGTCGCCGAGCTGGATCTGGTGCTCCCCGGGGCCTCCGCCTACACGCGCTACAGGATCTCCATGGTCATGGACGTATCGCTCCTAGCGCTCATGGGGCTAAATGTCACAAAAGAATTTTGGATATCTGCACAAATGCTTCAGGCAGTGGACGGGAACTGTCCCGCAGGTTCGATATGCGTCAACATAACGACCAGCAGGCCTTATATATGGACGGCTGAGGCGCTTGTGCTGAACAGGACCGTCTCAAGCTATCCTCTCAACGTCACATACGCTCTGGCCAGTCTGAAGGAGGTCTCGCTGGTGAACTACACGGCGTACAGCGCTGTGTATAGGATAACGCCCGACGGCCGCCTCGTCGAGCCCGTCGTGAAGCTCTACGTGGCCAACGTGCCTATATACCTCCGCGGGGGCCCCGCGGGGTGGGCCTGCCAGCAGTCGGGCACCCGCTCCGCCGTTGTGAACATAGGAAACACGCCTATAGTGCTGGCGAACACTACAGCTGTGAACATACTCTACGCGCCATCTGCGTACAGAAACGTGACTAAGGCCACGTACCAAGTCGGCAACAGGCTGGCAACGTACTACGTAGTTCACAGAAACGGCTACCTCAACTTTACCCAAAACTTCTGCAACGCGCTGGACATCAAGGCGGCGCTGAGGAACAACGGCCTCTGGTGGGTTTACCCATGACAAGACGCCTGCGGGGCGCGGCCTCCCTGGAGCTCCTCGTAATAACGAGCTTCGCCCTTGTTGCCATCTTTGCCGTGGTTCCGGTGGTGCTTCAGCAGATTTATCAATACCAAGCCTTGGCGGAGGCGCGGGCGGGGCTTGCCTTTCTGAACGCGCTGGCCGATAGCGTGGAGAGCGACATGGGGGCCGCCTATGCCCAGAAGGTCTTGAACCTGCCCACCTTCCGTCTCGGGGGGCTGGACTTCTCCACGCAGGTAGTCGGCAGGTGCGGCGACGACCCTGTATACAACACAACGTTGATCTACAAGTCGCAGTATCTCTCGCTCTTTGGGCAGTTTAGGGGGACGCGGTGGGCGCCCCTTGTGGAGGCCCCGGAGCCGCTTCTCGCCATATATGGCTGGGGTACCTCCGCCTCGCTTGTGCCTAGGCTTGTGAAATACGGCAGTGTCGTAGTTGTGCTCAGCGTGACATACAGGGCGGCCCCTGGCGCGACTGGGGTCGGCATATACTACGAGGTGCGGGCGCCCGTGACGTATGACGTGTCTCAGTGTACGTTCCCTGGCCTTGACTTGACGGGCGTGGAGACCGTGGTTGTGATCCCGGTTGGGCTGGAGTTGCGATGAACGCCCTGCAGACCGCCGTAGCGATGGTCTTCGCCGGGCTTTTGTCTGTGGTAATTGCGTGGACCGTCGACATGCAGGCGCAACAGGTGTTTGAGTCTGAGGTGAGGGCCGCTGCCCAGGCCCTTCTGGACTCTGTGGTCAACCAGGTCAGGGTTGGCGCCTCCACCGCCCTTCTGCCGGGGGTGTACGGCTTTGAACAGCAGGTGTCGCTTCCCAGCTACGCCCCGCCCTTCGACTCTTTTTACTACAAGGTCACGCTCCGCAACGTGGGCGGGGTGTTATACGTCCAGGTGGATATGACGGCGTATAGAGGCTCCGCCTCGGCTTCCGCCTCACTTTCTAGGGCGGTATACAACGTGGCTGACTTAAGGAAGCCGGAGGACTTAAGGAAGCCGGAGGGCGTGGTGAAGATGGGCGTGGTGAAGATATACGCACAGGCCGGAGAAGGGGGAGACTGCATCGTGGATGGCTGGGTGGATCTCACGCAAAGTGGGTGCTACACGGTATGGACGATGCCCAGCCCCCAGACCACTAGGTATCTAAGGTTTGTGGTAACAGGGACTCAGTAGTCCTTCTACACGGTTTTTTATCGCCGAGACGCATGGTCGATAAAGCGAACACACCCCTTGACAACAACGATGTTCCGTTTTCCGTTGTTTTCAACCGGCCAGCCTCGGGAGGGTCCTCATGGAGGGGGGAGCTCTCCGCATTGGGGGCGACGCTGGGCCGCGTTTCAGAAGGCTACTTGTAACAGGTACGGTCTCTGCAAGGTGTTGGTGCGGCTGGGGGTTGGGTTTTTATAGCTGGGTTTTTGTGGCGGCATGCTTCCTCCGCCTGCGGGGGTGCTTAAGCTTGACCAGAACGAGGTTCCTCTGCCGCCTCCTCAGCACGTGTTGGAGGCGGCTAGGCAGGCCTTGGCGGTTGCTAATTGGTACCAGCCGGCGGAGCTGTACGAGGAGGTTAGGGGCCTATACGCGGAGTACGCCGGGGTGTCCCCACGCCGCGTCTGGCTGTTCCCCGGCGCTGACGACTTCTTCGAGGGGGTTCTGCGGGGGGTGAGGAGCCTCGCCGTTGTGAGCCCCACATACTTCTTGATGGAGGACCAGGCGCAGTTTTTAGGCGTCTCGCTGGCGAAGACGCCGCTGAGGGGGGATGAGTTTAGGCTTGACTTGGCGGAGCTTCTGGCGGCCGTCAAGGGGGCCGACGCCGTATACATAGACAACCCGAATAACCCCACCGGCCAGTTGCTCCTCTCCCCGCGGCAGGTGGAGGAGGTCCTCGCCCTGGGGAAGCCCACTATCGTAGACGAGGCCTATTTCGAGTTCTCAGGCGTCACCGTTGCTCAGCTGGTGGAGAGCTGGCCCAACCTCGCGGTGGTGCGGACCATGTCTAAGGCGTTTCTGCTGGCCGGCATGAGGGTTTCCCCAGTCTTGTTAGGGGACGGGTTCAACATCCATTACAACACGGTTAGGTTCAGGGTGTCGCTTCCGTCGCTGGCCGCGGCGCGGGCGGCGCTTTATAAGAGGGACTACGTGGAAGAGGTGGTCAAGATGGTTAAAGAGGGCGTGGCGTATCTCTCTGAGGAGCTTCCGCGTCTCGGCGTGAGGGCTTGGCCCAGCTATGCGAACTTCGTCCTGGCGAGGGGGCCGCCGGGCTTGGCGGGGGCTCTTAGGAAGCACGGCGTGTGGGTGAGGGATGAAGAGGGGCGGCTGGGCGCCGGCTTTGTGCGGATTACGGTGGGGACTAGGGAGATGAATCTTCAGCTCGTGAGGACGCTGAAGACGGCCCTGCGGCTCTAAGCCTGTTGCTGGGTCGGCTGTGTGAGTAGTTATTAATTCTCATCGGGTTCCTCCCTATGGATTTGAAGGTGTTGAAGCAGCGGGCTGTGGAGCTGGCTGTCAAGCTCCCGTGGCAGGAGACGGCGGATTCGCCCACCATTAGGTACTACACAGATTGGGCAAAGTTTGAGGGCTACCAGCCGCTGACGGAAAGGCCCGTCTCGTCTGTCTCCCCAGATCCCTGTGAGGTCGTCGTCGTAGACGGCGTGTTGGCCGGCGCCGGGGCTTGTAGCGGCGTTGAGGTGGGGAGGGCGTCGGAGGTCTTCCGGCATCTGGAGGTGAGGAGCAAGATCTTGGCTCTCCACGCCGCCGCCCTCGAGGAGGCTGTCTATGTCAAGGTGAGGGGCCGGGTGGAGCCTCTGGTGGTCAGGGCTGTGGGGTCTGCGGTTGGGAGGCACGTGGCGAGCCACGTGGTGCTCGACGTTGAGGAGTCCGCGGAGGGGTCCATAGTGGTGCAGGTGGAGAACGGGGCCGGGGCTATGCACACGGCTGTGGTGGAGGGCGAGGTTAGGGGGTCTGTGGAGTACGTCCTTGTCTCGCGGGGAGGTGGGCCTCAGTATGTGCACTCGGCTTTGTTGGTTTTGTCGTCTGTGTCCGCGCGGCCGCT
This sequence comes from Pyrobaculum sp., assembly GCA_009903905.1. Next base: position 8,126 of record WYEI01000235.1, read on the forward strand.
TGTGGTGGGGGGCGTGATGAACGCGGTGAGGGAGGAGTACATAATTGGGGAGGGGGCGTCGGCCGAGGCCGTGGGCTTGGAGCTCGGCTTCGGCGACAGCCGCATAGACCACGTGGTGTCTATGATAAACGACGCGCCGAGGGGCCGCGGCTATGCCAGGCTGTACGCCGTGGCTGCTGACCGCTCCTTCGTGACTCAACGCGCAGTGGGGAGGATCACCCCCCGCGGGGTTGGGAGCGACAGCGCGGTGGAGGGCGTCGTCTACATCGCCGGCGAGGGCGCCGTGGCGAACACCCAGCCGATTATCTTGGTTGAGACGGGGGAGGTCGAAGGCGCGAGGCACTCAGCTGCAGACGCTGCGCTAGACGAAGAGAAGGAGTTCTTACTGAGGTCGCGCGGCGTGAGGAGGGAGGATCTGCCCAAGCTACTGGTGATGAGTCTGGTGGACCAGTACCTAGCATCTCTGTCTGAGCCGTCTCGAAAAGTCTTGGAGGCCGTTTTAAAGCCGGTGTTGTCCTAGCCGATCCACTCCACGTCTCTCGGCGTGAAGAAGTTGGGCAGGGCTGGGTCTACCTCAGGCGGCTTGAGGAGGTGGCGCCGCTCGCCTGGCCGCGGAAGCAACGCCCTCCTAATGGAGACGTCGTAGAGCCACCTGGTCTCTGCCGTGTGTAGCATCGTGCCGCACCGCCTGCAGGCCCACCCCTTGCCTCTCCCCAAGCTTTCAAGCGCCCCGCCGCAGTAGGGACATCTGGCCTTGGCCTTTACGTATCTGCCGAGTAGGTACGCCCTCTCCACGTAGAGGTAGAGGCCGCCCCGCCTGGGCTTCAAGCCGCCGTAGAGGACCACGTCGCAACCGACGCACCTCTCGAGCTCAGACACCAGCTTGCCCAGGTGCCTGTAGACTATAAACGTAACTCCGTTGTCGAGCCTGCCCATTAAATGCCTGGCCTTGATGCGGCGGGCCTCCGTCACTATGCCCCGCGTGTGGTAGAAGGAGTAGGGGTGCGGCTCCTCGAAAAACACGCCCAGCTCCACGTGGGCGTCCGTGGCTTGGTTGGTGCGGTAGATGACCCACCCCGACGGCCTGAAGCCCCACATCTCCATCAGCCGGAGGGCGTATATGAGGTGGTGCGGCGTCAGCCCGCGTATGCCGTAGTAGACGGGGTCGGGGCCCCTGGGCTCGATCAACACGCGGCCGCGGTCAAGGTTGTGGAAGGTGAAGGGGAACGTCAACGCCTCCATCGCCTTCACAAGCCTGGGCGGGATGGGCAACCTCTCCCCGCCTCTATATGCAAGTAGCTCGAAGGTGGATTTGGGGAAGACTGCGCCGACCGCCGCCACGGCTCCGACCCTCCCCCTGCCGCCCCAAGTCCTCACGCCGGCTCTATCCGCCGCGTTTACGCTCACCAGCTGCGTGAGGGCCATGCGGTACAGAATCTGCGCACGCTCCGGCACATCCCCCACGGCCATCGCCACGCCCGGATATGTCTTGCCCTCCCACCTGGCGTGTTGCCCCACCACGTCTAGGACAAGTCGCCACACCTCCTCCACGTCGCCCCCCGGCACGTCTAGGTCAAGCGCAACCGCGGCGTTTCCCCTTGTCTTAAACGGCACGTTGGGGTTAAGCCTGACGAGGCGGGGGAAGTCCCTAAACGCTTGGGGACCCCACCTCCTTATGATTTCCTTTGCGAGGACGTAGCCGACGTAGGTGGTGCAACCGCCCCCGTGGCTGTCGGTGTCGTCGATGCCGACTACAACCCTCATCTATACGGCCGGTACCACCCATCCCTGAGAGACGGCCTAACGATGCTGGAGGTCGCCTCCACGAACTCCACGCCTCTTGCGGCCGCGTCGGCCACCAGGCGGAGGTCCAGCGGGAGCGAAGGGCCGTAATGCGCCAAGGTATCGTTGGGGGTAACCACGTGGGGCCTCCCGCGGAGCATCTCCAGTTCGTGTCCATACGGCCGCCTGCCCCTGGCCTCGTACACCACGAAGCCCGCCCTCTCCATAAGCCTCGTCGGCGGGGCTTCGCTGTGTGTAAACACGCAGGGCAACCCCCTCATGTACCTCAGCCCCACCCGGGTCAGCGCGTCGGCCACGTAGGAGTTGCCGCAGGCCAGGTCGTACACGCCCAGATTTATCACAGCAACCACGTCTTCATAAAGCGGGTGCCCCCTGAAGAGATCGCGGTAGATCCCCACGAGCCGGTCCCCCTCCTCATCTCGGTCGAAGATCCTGGCGAAGAACCTAAACACGGCGACTGCCTGGTCTATGTTCACCGGCGTTGGGACGGCCACCACAGCCCCCGCGGCCCCGGCTAGCCTCTCCACGAGGTGGCGCTGTACCGGGTAGTACAAGACAGCCAGATCGGGGCGTATCCTCCTCACCACTTCTAAATCCACCTCTATGAAGGTGCCCACAGTGGGCACCTTCATCAACTCCGCGGGCCTGTACGAGAAGACGTCTCGCCCAGCAAGCCCCACGTCCAGCAGGGCCAGGAACTCGTTAACAGAGGGGTTGAGGCTTATCACCCTCCGCGGCACGCCGTCGAGAGACCCCATGAGGATCACAACGGTAAAAACTTCCACGTTATAAAGTTGGGGCGCCGCGTACCCCCGCTTCTGTAGAGGTATCCGTCTAACCCCCTACCTGGGCCTCGCCGCGGCCTCACCGGCCCTGCTTGGGGGCCGCGGCGCCGGTTGGTTTTTACCCCCGCCTTTCGGCGGCCCGCCGGCGCCCTCCGCGGGCGGTGCGGGAGGTTCCAGGGGAGGCCCGTCTCCGGGCTCTCCCCGTCCCCTCGGCGCCCCGGTGGACATGGCTCTCGTGCTTAAATGTTTTCCAGCACCTGGATTAGCCTTTCCACAGCCCGATGGCGAGGCCTATTAAAAAGGCGACGCTTGAGTACGGCACGGCGTCTTTTATCTTCATGGCGCTGTCCAGCGCGTCTTTGGCGGCGTAGCCCAGCTGTTGAAGCAACCTGGTGACTTGTTCAGGCGACATGTAGCCTAAGGCGGCGAGCGCTATAAACAACGCGATGAGGATCAACGCCACGGAGAGGATCCTCTTAGCCAGCACCCCCACCAACAGACCCACAACGAAGGGCCCCACAAACGCCACCAGCTGCTCCATGACAGCCTACTTCTACCCCAAATATAATCCTTTCCATGATGCACGTCCTGGGGGTTGCGCCTCGCGGCTTTAGCAGGTTCTGCGTAAACCTCGTGCGGAGCTTCTGAGGGAGCTGGAAAGGGATTCGGCGCGTAGGAGGGGTGGCTTTTAATCTCGCAACTTTTCCAGCGTCAACTCGGGATAAAACCTGCGGATAAAGGCGAAGCCGTTGACCACCGGGTAGAAGGGGTATTTGCCCTCGTCGTTGAGCTCCACCGCCCCTCTTTTCCACAGCTCCGAAAGCACCTTGGCGTATAGGTACCTCTTCTCGAGGGTCTTAAGGGCGACCTCGGTCTCCCGCGGCGCGTATTTCACCGCTATATGTATGCTAGACATCTTAGCGACGTCTGCGGGGGCTAGATCCCGGCGGACCACCGGACACAGGGTGGACATGACGAACTTTACGTCAATGCGTATCTCGCGGCTGGCGGGGTCCAGCTCGTATCTTATGACCTTCGGTAGATATGGGAAGGAGCGACACGTCAGAGGCTTGTAGAGGCCGTGCACCATGCAGCTGGTGCCTTCAAGAAACGGGCATTTACCCTCCTCGTCTAGGTGCATCAAGTAGCTTATCGCAACCCTCAACCCAGACTTGACGTCGGCCACCTTATACGCCGGAGTGAAGACGACGGGCACGCCGAGCCTCTCCGCCAGCCTCTGCAGTATATACACCTCGTGAGGCAGGACCGTGACTGGACTTGCCCTGCAACAAAGGGCACAGCCAGGCTCGCAGCTGAAAGACACGAGAGCCGCATCCCGCATATGCTTTATATACTCTCACGCCGTGGAGCGGCCGAGAAACGGAGCGGCTGCCCTATCGACTGGTCGTTGCTGGGGCTTAGAGCAGTCTGTCGGCAACTAGCTTCTCGAAATCTACCACGGATTTGCCGTCTGCCTCCACCGGCTGGAGGGCGGGCGGCAGTTTGCGGTAGTTGGGGTCGTACAGGCTTTCGTACCTCTCGTCAAATGTGGGCACCAGCTCATTTTTGTAGAAAATGCCGATGGGCAACCTGTCTCTTTCGACGATTTTGTCGAGGGCTTTTCTGATCTTTAAGTCCACCTCCTTCTCGTCGTGGACCACGGGGTCCCAGGCGGGGTCCGCCTCCTCCAGCTTGTATATCTTCTTCTCGTACCACTCCCGCGTCATCACGTTGTTGTAGGTGACGCAGGGGCTGTAGATCTGGACGAAGGCCGAGCCCTTGTGTCTAATGGCCTCTACTATGAGACGCGTCGTGTATTTTATGTCGTAAGAATAGCCCCTCGCAATAAAGGTAAAGCCTGCAGTCAAGGCGAGGAGGAGTGGGTTGATTTCGCCTTGTGGGTTGGCCTTCGGCACAGCCTTGACCTTTATCCCTGCTGGCAACGTGGGGCCCGCCTGTCCCCTGGTGAGTCCATACACCGAGTTGTCCATGAGGATGACGGTCATGTCCACGTTGCGTCTGCCGAGGTGGAGGAGGTGGTTTCCGCCTATTGCCATCAAGTCGCCGTCGCCGCCCACCACCACCACCTCTAGGGAGGGGTTGGCCAGCTTTATGCCGAGGGCGTAGGGTATAGCCCTGCCGTGGATGGCGTGGACGCTTGTGGTGCGCACGTAGTGGGGGAGGCGGGAGGAGCAGCCGATGCCGGAGACCAGGACCACGTTGGCTGGGTCTAGGTTGAGCTCGGCGAAGGCGTTATATAACGACTGCAAAATGCCGAAGTGGCCGCAGCCGGGGCACCACTCAGGCGGCCTCACCCACCTGTAGTCGGCCGCGGCTCTTTTAACCACTTGCATGGTCATAGGTCCGACTCTAGTTTAATAGTCTTTTGTCCAGCCTCGAACTTTCTATATGCCTCGACCACGTCGTCTGTCGTGATGGGCCTCCCGTTGAACTTCACGGCGACGGCCGTCGGCCCGACGCCGGCGAACATCCGCGTGATCATGGCAAGCTGGCCGAAGTAGTTGTTCTCGACGAAGAGAGACTCCCTGCCCTCCAAGTACCTCCTCACCAGATCTACGGGGTATGGATACAGCATCTTCACGTAGAGGAACCCCACGTCTTTGAGCTCCTCCAACGCGGTGAGTATGGCGGGCTTCGTGGAGCCCCAGCCGACTATGATGCGTCTCGCGTCTGCCGGCCCGAAGTAGAGGACCTTCTCCTCTGGGGGTATCTCGCTCTCTATCAGCTTAAGCTTCTGCATCCTCTTCTCGAACATTCTAGTCACTACGACCGGGTCCTCCTCGGGGTCCCCCTCTGGGTCGTGCTCCAGGCTGTTTAGGTGGAAGATGGCGTTGGAGACGCCGGGGAGCAACTTCGGCGGCACCACCTCCTCCAGCGGATAGGCCTCAGCCTCCTTGGTCTGCGGGTAGACAACCGGCGGTGTTGTCTGTACTTTCACATTCGAGGGGTCTGGAAGCGGCATCACAGCGAAGGTGTTGGAGAGGTTTTTATCCACCAGATGTATCACCGGCACCCGGTACCGCTCGGCCCAGTTGGCGACTCTTATGTTGTCTAGAAACACCTCCTCCAGGTCCCCGCTGGCGTATACAATCTTCGGGTACTCGCCGTGTCCTATGAAGAGAGAGAAGAAGAGGTCCTGCTGGCCCTGCCTGGTGGCCTGGCCTGTGCTGGGGCCGGCGCGCATCCACAGAGTGACAACGATGCCGACCTCCATCATGCCAGCCATAGATAGGGCCTCCGACATGAGGCTGAAGCCTGGTCCCGAGGTGACAGTGGCCGACCTCGCGCCCGCTATGGCGCCGCCTGTGGTGATGGCGACGGCCGCCAGCTCGTCCTCGGCCTGGAACGCCATGGCGCCTATCCTCTCAAGCTTCGCAAGCTCGCCGGCGTCTTTGCTTACGGGGAACGGTATTAGTCTTTCAAAGACCATGGCGTCGTCGGTGGCCGGAGTGATGGGGTAATACGCCACCAACCGCACGCCCCCAACTACTTTGCCGTATGCAGATGCCTCGTTGCCGTTCCAGAATATGCGCTTGACGCCAGGGCTCCGCGGCTGTATAGTTGTCATCTTCTTTCCGACAAATTTAATCGCCTCGGCGGCCACTTTCTTATTCTGTTCAATCACGTCGGCTTTTTTCCCCAGGGCAAAGCCGACGCCCCTTGCCACGTACTCCTCGTCGAGGCCCAGAAGGGCGGCGCCTAGGGCCACCACGAAGGTGTTCACAAATCTGGCGAGCATCACGGGGGAGGTGACGCCGATCTTTCGTCCTATCTCGCTGATGTGCTTGTTGTAGGGGAGCCCCACGACCTCCACGCCGCTTTGCCTCAAGTACTCCACGAAGTTGCGGACAGTCGGCTCGAACCCTTGCCCCTTCGCGAAGTGTTTAAGCCGCTCCGCCAGCGGCTTTGCCATCATTGGGTAGCTGTCTGGGGTTTTGGAATCCTCCTCGGTGTTGTAGACGAGGTAGCCGCCCCTCCTGAGGTGGAACACGTGCTCAAGAACTGCATGTCCGTCGAAGGTAAGCGCCAGCTCTACGCTGTTGCCGGGGGCGGGCGCCGGCCACCTATCGGAGATGGTGCCCACTACATAGCTGTGGCGGCCGCCCGCTATGTTGCTCCAGAACTCGCGTCGCGCATATACATAGTACCCGGCCGAACCCACGCCGTAGATAAACATGAAAGACGCAGTCTCTACACCTCTACCTTGTGGACCCCCTATTAAGAAACTAATTCTCATTAAGTTATAAAACAAGTGATATATTTATATTTTTTGTTAAGAGCGCCGCCACCTTGGCGCCTGTACTTGTTAATGTGGAATATTTATATATAAAGTTTTCAGCACTCGACGTAGATAATCTTCCCCAGTTGGCTTAACTCCAGCCCCACCAACAGCTCCTTCTCCTCTTCACCGCGGCCTTCCACCACCGTGAAGTCGAAGCCCCGGAGCTCCGGCGCGTGCCGAAGCCCGTACTTCAAAGCCTCCACGAGATCCTCCACGCCGGGGTGTAGCCGCTTGACGGCGACGACACGCGCCGCGACCAGCCTATACATCCCGCAGTCGCCGTAGAGATACAGCACCCAGCCTTGCAACCCTGCGAGAACCCGCCGGGCCTCCGCGCGGCTTACGACATCCATTCCTTCACGTGGTTCCGGACACCCGTCAGGATCATCTCGGTGGCCACAGACGCGATTATGAGAGACATGAACCTGCCAAGCAACCTAAGAGGAGTGGCGCCTACGTACTTCACTACTCTTATCCCCACCAGCAACGTCGCGGCAACGGCCGTCGACGCCGCCAAGGCGACCAGAAGCGCGGTGACCGGGCCGTAGACAGACGAGATCACTATCAAGGCCGTGATGGTGCCGGGGCCTACGATAAGCGGCGTCGCCAGAGGCACCACCGCCTGCTCCTCCGTTATCTCTAACCTGCCGACATAGGAGCCGGAGACCAGCGTTATGATGGATATGGCCATCAGCACGATGCCGCCTGCGATCCTGAAGCTGTCAATTGAGACGCCGAAAGCAGACAGGATAAACCCGCCGGCCACGGCGAAGAGGGAGGCCAAGACGTAGACCACTACCACCACGGTCACGGTGATTTTCCTCACATACGCCGGGCGCTCCACGGCGAGAGGGCCCACAATGGCCAGCTTCCCAATTGGGTTCATTATGGCGTAGAGCTGGCCTATGAGACCCAGAAACCCCACGACGCCCAAGTCAGACACGCCGCAACGCCGCGGGGGGTTTATAGATTTTTTCAGCAGCGGATAGCTCGTCATAAATCGGTCCTCACACGCCTCGTCACGCCGGTAAAAAGGGAAAGGAAAAATTTAAGGTTTAATCGTGTTGAGACGCCTCCACCTTCCCGCCCTTTACGAGAGTCTCTATGTATTTCCGCCTCTCTTTTTCGTATTGGTCGGCTGGGAAGGATTTTACCTTTGAGAGGATCTTCGGCAGGGCCGTGTATTCCATCTCTTCAGGCGGCAGTCTGTGTGGCTGGAACGGGCCCATGCGGCGTATGTAATCCGCTATCTGTGCCGCCGTCTGCCTCACGTAGTCGAAGGCCGGGTCGTCAAAGAGGTCGACGCCGCCCTCGAGGTAGCCGTCGTGTAGCTGGAAGCCCAAGGCGCCCACCTTAGGCGGGCCGTCGAAGCGGGTCATCTTGGCGCCCACCGCGATCCTCCTCTCTGGGTCCACCGAGATAAAGCGCGCGGGCATGAGGGGCCCGGCGTGGCTGCCGCGCATCCAGCCGTGTACGAGGTGCGGGTGGGCGAAAGCCTCTAGTATCTCGCCGACCGCTGGAAGGCCGGACTGCGCCCTCACCATCATGACTGGGTCGTCTTTGCCCACGTAGCGACCTGCGATTAGGGATAGCCTCTCTACGCTGTTTGCGGCGGCTGGGGCGCCGTCTGCCTTGCGGAAAACCTTCCTGATTATGTACCTGCCGGTGGTGCCTATTAGGCCGAGGAGGGAGTAAGACTCCTCGGGCGTCTTCAGGAGGTATACCTTGTGCTCGATGACGTCTAGGACCTCAAAGATGAAGCCTTCGTGCATCGAGGGGTCTATGACGAGGCCTGCTGTTGTGAAGGGGTCGGCGAACATCTTGTAGATCGGGAGGTTGAAGGCGCCGGGCTCCGTCTTATCAGCAGCGAAGACAATCAGCGGCTCGCTGGGGCGCTCCTCGAACTCCATTTCGGCCACCTGGGGCCCCATGCCTCTGACGTTGCCCGAGAAGGCGTCTTTCAGCAAGTCCTGCCC
>WYEI01000236.1 GCA_009903905.1 Pyrobaculum sp.
GTCGATTCTCGCATTAAGACAGATTTTTAAATGCGGTCTGGTCTATTTACCGGCATGGGCTTCACCTACGTAAACGTCACGGTCAGAGGCATGAAAGCGTCGAGAGACGTGAGAATGCTGGCCGGTACAGGATCCACCTACACCGTCCTAGACCCAGAAACCATCAAAGAGCTGGGGCTCCTAGAGACGCCCTACACCGTCGACCTGGCAGACGGGAGGAGGATCAGAGCCAGGCTCTTCCTCGCAGAGGTGGAGGTCAAAGGGAGGAGGGGACCTGCCTTCGTAGCTGAGCTAAACGTGCCGACGCCCCTGCTGGGGGTACACGCCCTCGAAACGCTGGGCTTTAAAGTGAACCCCAGGACAGGCGAGCTAGAGGAGATATCCCCCGAAGGCGGATATCTCCTCTAGACCACCAGCTCAGCCAGACCCATAAATAGGACCACCAACGCGACATCTCAGCCCCTGTGTCGCCAGGGGGAAAAGGCCGGGTAGCCCTACTCAACACCCCGAAAACGGCCACAAGCAACAAGGCGAGAAGCGCCGCGGCAGGCGGCACCAGCCTCCAGTCCCTACAGGCGGAGGCGGCAAACCCGAGAACCAGCCCCTAGCCTCGACCCCACCGACCCCGACTGAGACATTTCAAAAACAACAGACCCTAAAAAATCCACTACTGCTTTGTTGAAGCCGCTGCCTCTTCTTATTTAAATCCTCGAGAGATGGTCTATGCTCTTGAAATATTTTAAAATATAGCGAATTATCCACCGACATCTGTATCACGTCACCCCGTACTCCATTCCCCAATAAAATACGGCCAATAGGTCATCCGCCTAGGAGGCAGGACCTCCGCCAACCTATCTAAGTCAGCAAGACTGGGATTCCGCCTCCTAGCATCCTCCACCACAGAACTCACGTACTCCGCCAAACTAGGAGATCTCCGCGTCTCCATGAAGGATCCCTAAAAACATGAATAAAATCTTTTGCCCGCCGGAGATACGTATTTCCCCGCTGGGAAATGCTCCCCATCAATAAGCTTATTAAGTTCAGCCGGCGTTTATACGGTGTCTCAGCAAGCCGAGCAGAAAGGGACCGTCGAAGGCCTTGAAGAGCTCCACCGCGAATACCCCGAGGTAGTCTCCCTAGCTGCTAAGCTAGCCAGCGGCATGCAACTGAGCAAGAACGATATCTTAATATTGAGGGAGGCCGCGGAGGCCATGGGCTGGGACGGGGACGACGCCGCAGACGAGTTGAAGAACTTGGCGGCGAACCCCTCCGAGAGGGTCGAGAAGTACGTGGAGCTGTTCCAGAAGTACTACGGCGAAGCACACAGGCTACTGGAACGAGGAGACCACCCACAGGCGGCCGAAAAGCTGTGGGGAGCCGCAACCGCCCTCATCAAGCTGCACGCAGCCCTCAGAGGGGTATTCGTAGCCGCGTGGAGCCACGGCAAGCTGTACAACTACGTCACCCACAACGTAGAACACAGGCAGGCCTTCCGCGACATGCTTAAGGCGGCCGAGGTGATGCACAGATACTTCTACGAGAGAGACCTAGACCCAGCCACCTTCAAGGAGCACTGGGAAGACGCCGTCAAACACCTAGAGAAAGTCAAAGACATCGTACTCCTCCATTAGCGACCGGGAGCGAAGCTCCGACAACATATCGGCGGCGTGCCTACGGCTCGGCCAGCGCCCTCCTCACCGCCTCTCTATGCAGCGGGGTGCGCCAGGCCACGCGCCTCCCCACGCCGATTTCGGGGTCCTTTTCGGGCGGGGGCCGGTCTATCCAAGCCCACCCCTCCCTCCTATACATGTGGTAGGTGATTAAATTCCTCTCCTCCAACTCGTCGATCAACTCCTCCGGCGCGTCGGGACTCCAAAGCGCGTCCGGGTCCTCCACCGCCGCCTCAAGCCACATCCTCCACCTAGCCACAAAACCGGCAGAAAACCTCTCCTCGTCGACGAGACGGGAAACCACCCCCTCCACGTTCCACCGGGCCTCATACAGCCTAGACAACATCCTCGGATTTCCCCCCGTCAGACGCCAAGCCTCGTCGAACGGCGGCTTTGGGCCTGGGATCTTGTCGTAGAGCTGTCGGAACCCCTCCCTGGACATGTTCCACATGGGGGTGACCTCAGCCCAGAGATGACGCCCGATCTCCCGCCGCGAAACCCCCTCGCTGGCGGCGACGAGGACGACCATCCTCTCGTACCTCGACGCTGGGTATTCGATGAGGTTCAGCAACGCCTTGACGTACGCCGCCACCGCGTCCAGCCCTATGGCCTGGAAGACGTCGTCCGCCACCACGGCGATTCTTCCCCGCCTCGCCTTCTGCAGTTTCCGGACGAAGTCGAGCGCGGCCCAGGCGACTCTGCCTAGGGCGTTTTCGCCAAGGGCCCTCTCCACGAACTGCACGAATTCACGCCGAATGTCGGGCACCGCCACCTCAGCCCTAAACTCCCTCTCCAGAGGATGGAGGTAGAGCACATCAAACCCCAACTCCCTAAGCATCGCAGAGGCCTGCCGGAGAAACGCCGACTTGCCGCAGCCCTCCGGGCCGAAGATGACCACCGGGAAGTGCCCCTCTCCGCCCACTCCTCCACCTGCCCAAGAGCCTCCTCTCTATCCGTAAACTCCACCCGGAGGCCGGGGACGAGCTCCAGCTCAACCCTCTTCACGCGTTATCGACGGCCCACCTTTATTACCTCTAAACCCACAGGCACCTCAACACAGCTACACACAAAACCAACACGCCCCCAACCCCAAAGACGCGCCAAAACCCACAGCCCCCAATCCACTACACAGACGCCCCCGCCCACGGCGCCTCCAACACGACACACGACTAGAGACGGCAGCCAACAGCGGCGGCGAGGCCCACAAAACGCCGCCGACGCCGCGCCACAACCCACAGCCGCCGCACAACCACTCCAAACATCAGATAGGGCCTAGGGGCTGAAGCCGGCGTGTGAGGGGGCCGGCGGCTGCGTCTTTAAACGTTGACTTACAGCGGCGTGGATATGTGGGGGTTTTTAGAAGTCGCCGGAGCCTTTCAAGAGCCGCCGGCCAACCGACCGCCGCGGCCTAGCCACCGCCTCCAACGGCTACGACAAGCGCCGAGACGACAACATATATGCGCTGGAGGAGATAATCGGACGCCTCATAGAGGCGGCGCAGAGGGGGCTGTGGAAGGCAGACGCGGATATGCTGGAGAGACTCAACGAGATTTACAACTATGTTGAAGCTGTGCTGGAGGCCGACGTGACGGGCGAAGCGCAGGG
>WYEI01000264.1 GCA_009903905.1 Pyrobaculum sp.
TCGCCACGACGCGTACAATTACGGCAATTCTGGAGAACTTCCAGCGGGAAGACGGCGTTGTGGAGATACCGAAGGCACTGCGGCCATACCTAGAGCCTCTTAAGGCGGCTCCCAAGGACTATATATATCCAAGGAAAAGGGGGTGATCAGAGTTTAGATCCTTCTTCACCGCTCAGCTAGCCTGGACTCGTCACCTACACATATCGACGTCGTCCATATAAATCTTGGGCCAACTTTTATAACCCCTTGGCGTCTCATGCATGTGTCTGCACACGACGTGGTGGCAGGGATCATCGCAGACGCCGTGGTTGACTTCATAAAAAGGGTCTGCGAGTGCGAGAGGCTTAAAGAAGTCCATGTGAGAGATCTGGAGTTGGCGAAGATCGCCGAGGAGGTGACGAGGGCTATTTCCGAGGGGCGCGAGGGCGAGTTCGGCCCAGTTGCGATAAAGGTCCAGAGGAAGTTTCTGGGCCGTAGGGAGGTTAAGGCGTTTCTGTTCAGCAAGGAGGTCGACGTAGACACGTTACTCGGCGAGCTCTCTAAGGCGCGGTCGCGGGCGGCGTGGATATCCAGCGACTGCTCAGACCACGCGCTTATCGAGCCTCTCTACAAGTACGAGGACAGATATCTGATAGAGGTTGTGCAGAGAAACTTTGAAAAGTTTAGGCTGGTCTGTGGCGGCCAAAACCCTGAGATAGATTTCGACGATGCCCCCGCCCACGTGGTAGACGGCGTGAAGAAGGGAGTTGCGTCGTATCTCGCCAGTCATGGCGCTGGTAATTAAGCTGTCGGGGCGGATATTCGACGACGAAGAGCTGGTTTTGCGCTACGCCCAAATTATCAAGACGCGTAAAGACAAGGTCGGGGTTGTCGCGGGGGGCGGGGAGGTCGCCCGGAGGTACATATCAGCGGCCAGGAGGGGAGGAGCCTCCAACACCTTCCAAGATCTTCTGGGGATATACGCCAGCCGCCTCAACGCGTTGCTCCTAATCTCCCTCCTGGACAACGCATACCCCCGGGTACCCACGAACATAGAGGAGTTTCTGGAGGCGTGGCGGACCCACCAGGTGGTGGTTTCCGGCGGCTTCCAGCCCGGCCAGTCCACGGCGACTGTGGCGGCGCTGGTGGCCGAGGCCGTGGGCGCCTCCGCTCTGCTCAACGCGGCCAACATAGACGCGGTCTACAGCGACGACCCCAGGAAAAACCCCGACGCCAAGAGGATACCCGAGTTGACGTATGACGAGTTTGAGAAGATCCTGCGCTCGTCTTCGTTGCCTGGCGGCTACGAGCTTATGGATGTTTGGAGCCTTTCAATCCTAAAGAGAAACTGCATCACCACCCACATCTTCGACGGGAGGAGGCCGGAACATATAGAGGCGATAGCCAGGGGGGAGAACCCCGGAAGCAAGATCACGTGTTGAGGCGGTGTGTGTACCCCGCGGCAGGGAGCCTTTTCACAGCCGCCCCGTCGGGGCCTCTCCAAGCTCCCCACCCGTTTAGGTGTTATCTACTGTTTTAAATGTCTTCTTCTCCAAGGCTGATGGACTGCATATTCTGCAGGATAGTAAAAGGCGAGGCGCCGGCGTGGAGGATTTACGAGGACGAGGACTTCGTCGTTATCCTAGACAAATACCCAGCGTCGCACGGGCATTTGTTAGTGGTCTCGAAGGAACACTTCGTAAATATATTAGACGCGCCGTTGGAGAAATCGGCGAAGGGCTTCGAGATAGCCACAAGGCTTGCGAAGGCCTGGGCGAGGCTGGGGGCCCCGGCGGTGAACGTTGTGACTAACGCCGGCCGCGAGGCTGGACAAGTGGTGTTCCACATGCATATCCACGTGATACCGCGGTGGGGAGGCAAGTTGCTCTGGCACGGGAGGGAGGAGATCAAAGAGGAGGAGGCTAGGGAGGTGGTGGAGAAGCTTAGAAGCGTATTACCGGAATATTTCAAATAACGGCTATTATTAAATGCGCCCGTTATGCCGGTGAGACTTACTGAGACCGAGCGGAGGGTTGCCGAGATGTATTCGCGTGGGCTAAGGCCTAGGGAGATAGCCGAGAAGCTCGGCATCTCCATAAACACGGTGTACAAAGCCCTTTCGAAGGCGCGTAGATACATGGAGGTGGTCGAGGCGCCGAGTGCGGGGACTTCTCACTACTACGCCTTCAACGCCTCTGTATATACATATCCCACAGGGCCTGTGGCTTCCCCCATGTCTGTGGTGGTGGATAAGGCAGTGGTGGTCCAGGACTTATACGGCGTGGTTTTGAGGAAACTCGACGAGATACTTTCCCTCCTCAAAGAGGAGAGACGGAACGGAGACGCCAAAGAGGGGGCCCCCGGGGCGGCTCAGCAGATCGACGCTGGTGCTCCGCCTAAGGAGGACCACGACGGCCACATGCCCGAGGCGTTGAAGAAAAACGTGTGGATATCTCTGCTCCGCAGTAAAGTCACCTAGCCAGTATCTTCAGGATGAGCCCGTGGCGGACCGGCTCGTCTGAGGCTAACCTCCTGCCCGTCTTAGCGTCTATGGCGGAAACGAACCTCTCCCCGAGCTCCGTGTGTATGGCGTAGGCGACGTCTCTGGCTGTGGAGGTGTGCGGCACCAGCAGGAGGTCGGGGAGCACGTTGCCGTTTTTGTCGCTTAGCCTCTTCTCGTCTTCAACGGGGTACACCGTCACGTATCTAAGCGCGTCGAACACGGCGGAGTTTATGGCCTTCACCACGCCGGTGCTCCCCCACTTCTTTGTCAAATCTCCTATTTTGTCCAAGACCGCCCTCTGCTGAGGCGTCAGCTCGCCGAGTACTTCAAAGCCGGGGTCGCCGGGCTTGTATTTAATAAGCCCCTTGGCGGCCGCGCGGCGGAGGGCTAGTTCGGCCTCGGCAGACGTGGGCACGATTATGCGGTCGGGGAATGCTTGTTTCAGCTTCTTGTAGCCCTCCTCGCCCTCCGGCAGGTCTATCTTGTTCGCAACTATCACTATCGGCTTGCTGTAGGCCCTAGCCAGGTGGCTAAATCTGTAGAGGTCGTCGTCTGTCCACCTGCTGGGGGGCTTCTTGGCGAGGTCTGCGTCTGCAAGCGCCTTCTCCACCTGCGTCCGCCCCATGCCCAGCCCCGCCAACTTCTCCGTCAGCACCTCCACCACATCTCTCTTGCTAAACTCCACAAACCTAACCACTTTGTCCCAGTCTTTACGCAGAATCGAGGCTATCCACATGTCGACCTCCCTCTCTAGGAACTGGACGTCGACGACCGGGTCGTGGCTTCCCGGC
>WYEI01000068.1 GCA_009903905.1 Pyrobaculum sp.
AGCTGGGCTGTGAGGGGCCGACGACGCGTGTAACGCGGATGGGTGCGTGGAGGAGCTAGACAGTTAGGGAAAGGCCCCTCGAAGCCCGCCGGGCTTTTCTCTCGTGGTTTTTTCAGAATTGTACTCCTGAATATTTAAATAGGGGGACGTATTTTCTATTTATGGTGGAGGCGTTTGTGTTCATAAACACGGAGATCGGCGCAGAAGACGAGGTGATGGACGCGTTGATTAAAATTCCCGAGGTTAAGGAGGCATTGATTGTTTACGGGCCTTACGACCTTGTGGTGCGGATTTCGACCGACACCGCCGAGAACTTGAGGAAGTTAATCAGCGAGAAGATCAGGAAGATGCCGAAGATCAAAAGCACAACGACCCTAATAATCGCGAAGTCTATAGTGAAGTAGCTACTGGGCGGCCGCCTCTTCGGTTTTCTTTCCTTTTTCTAGTTCTTTAGCTCCCAGCGGGATGGCGGGCGGCCCCGCGTACCCCTCGGGGTACACCACCACCGCGTTTATCTGCACTATGGAGTCGGAAATCGTGTTGCCTCTCATGAGCTTCTTCTTCCTCATGCCTCTCTTGGGGGGTCTGTAGCCGGGAGGCCCATCTGCTAGGACGTATTTCTTTGCGGGTCCGGGGATTCCGGGGTGCATGGGGGCCCCCTCGACGCCGCTCCCGCCGGTGATTTTGACTTTAGCGCCTTTGGGCAGTTCGATGAAGTCCTTCAGCGCTGTGCCGTCTATCTCGTCGCCGATTTTGAGGCCGACGAAGCGCTGGGCCAGCGGGTCCTTTATTTCGAACTGCCTCGCCTTTCCGGACATCGGGTCTGAGAGCACCAGCTTAAAAGTGGGCATGTGGCGCGTGGGAGGCTTGGTTTAAAAACATTTCTTTCTTCTCCCCCGTGGAGTTCGTGATCCCCCTCTGTCAGCCTTGGCGCGGGTTTCAAGAAGCCACCCTCGTAGTTAGGGAGGGCGGCGTCTTGGCTGTGGGCAGAACCGCCGAGGGGTTCGACGAGAGACCCATTGCGGCGGAAGACGTCGTAGGCCTCGTGGCGCCTTATATGGAGCTGTACGACTGGCTGGGGTTTGAGGTGGGGAGGATTCTGGGACTTGGGTACAGCCCCGCTGCGGGGGATCTCTTTACCTGGCTGAGAAGCCACGTGGCGTTTATAGACGAGGCGAGTGCCAGGTGGGGGAGGGTGGTCGACGGCGTGGGGCCTTTCTCTGTGCGGCGCTTCCTCAGGAGGGTGTATATGCCCTACAGCGGCCACGCCTTGACTTTGACATATGTAGCCTACCCGTTTCCAGACGCCGTGGTGGCGGCTGAGAGCAGGGGGAGGACCATGGCGATTGGTAGCGTCGTGGTGGAGTGGGGCGGCGTGAAGGTGGCCTCTGCCGGCGTGCGGACGCTGGCCGGCGCCCTCCTGCTGGCGCAGGCTACGCCGGAGCTGACCCCTGTGTTGAAGGAATTGAGAAAAACGTTGGAGGAGTTCGTGGCGCGGTTTCTCTCTATCTCGGCGTGTCGGTGATGTCGAAAGCCAGCTCGCCCCACTCCTTCGTCTTGGCCTTGATGTCCAGCTTGTGGGCGCCGGGGGGGAGCGTGACGCCTGCCATTAACACAGTCACCTCGTCTCGTACGTTGAACTTCTGGCCTGCAGAAGCCAGCTCGGAGACCCCTCTTTTCTGTCCTCCGGCTACTATGAAGATCTTTTCCGGCGGCACCTTCTGCCCGTCTACCGCAATTTCGAGACCTATCACCGTGGCGGGGGCCAGCGAGTTTTTGAGCTTGAAGGCGGCGCCTTCGGGCGTGTTTGTCAAGCTTCCCTGTACGTAGAGCTGACGTAGGACTGCCGGTGGTAGCATATGAAAAATTTGCGAGATACTAATATACTTCACCTTAGCCAAAAATTTAAATGAAATACGAGTATCTATGCTTCCGCTGAATAAGCTGGAGATGCTTAAACAAGGAGGCTACCAGGTGGCGGTGAGGGGGCGCGAGGTGGAGATAGAATTCGCAACACCCACCCTTGGAGACGCCGCGTCGGACCCCGAGCTGGGCGGAGAGAGGCGGCGTTTCGTGGTGAAGGGGGTCGTGGAGGGCGACGTGGTGAGGCTGACAGAGGCATACGTGGAGGATCAAACAGGCGTGAGAAACAGGGTAAACCTCCGCGACCTGGAGCTCTGGATTGACTACATAAACAGCCTCTGAAAAAACTTATAACGTCAAGTACCGGTTAATTCCCCCGGAGCGGGGGCAGATGAGCGGCGGACACTTGAGGCGGCCCCGCCGCGATACCTGCACTGGGAGTCTCGGGGAGTTGTAGCTATGATAGAAGGATCCTAGGCTCTGTTGAGTTGAGAAGCTTGGCGAGACGTGTTTAGCCGCAGAGACCCAAATGAAATGTGATAAAATATGAGGGTCCCCTTTGTTGTGGCTGGGTCATTCGACCTACTAACGGCTGGGTATCTCGCCGGATTTGGAACAATGTTCAGAAATCGGATTACGCCTCTTCTGTAGGTGCCGAGACGCAACAAGAAGGGGGTCTGTACACTATTTTAACTCTATCAGTATTATCGCCACGCGATCAGCGCTTGTGATGATGCATCAGCCAACAACGCATAAATAATTCTGGCACATATTTCTTAGTGGATCACAGAGCTAGCAGAGTAGAGGTTGAGTACACTACTGCTGATGTAGTAGTGTATATAATACACAGGTTGGGAGGCGAAGTAGCTACTCTTAAAAAACTTATGAAGCTTATCTTCCTTGTTCAGTATGATGTGAGTAAACTGTTAAGTCCTCACATTACTAAGTATCTATGTGGCGGGAGACCTCTTGCCAGAGCCCAGTTTTACCTCTGGACATATGGTCCAGTGAGCGATGAGGTTTACGATGTCCTAGACCGCGTTGAGGTGAGGCAGGATGAGCGGGGTTACTTACTGGCATACAGAGGGACGGAGCCTAAGCTTCCACAAGCTGTCAAGGCTCGAATAGACGAAGTGCTGAAGAAATACGGCGGCAAGAAAGCTTGGGAACTCGAAAAAATTGTAAAAAAGAGACTTGGCGTAGATATGCCAGAGAAGCTAAGCGCCTATATGGGATGGATGGTGGAGGACTACGCGAAGGAGGAAGGCATAGAGCTGAAGCAAAGAGAAATATGTGGGTGACATAAAGGAAGAGGTACAGTACAAAAACTTGACGATACGCTTTACGCGAACTAACCTCAC
>WYEI01000067.1 GCA_009903905.1 Pyrobaculum sp.
TGGCGGTGGACAGATCGGAGACGTGCCTCTCGCTCACCCCGCCGAAGGCTTTTTGCGCGCAGGACGACTCGATGAGGGAGGTTAAGCTAGAGCTGGCCTTCAGCAGATACGAGACACACGAGGATAAGACAAGAGAGGTGTACAGACCAAAGGGCCTACTGGCATACGCCACGGCGGCGAGGGAGTACGTGAAGTTGCTCTAGCCCTTTTGGGGGTGTACGTCTTGTGTGGGCCTGGTGCTCAAGAGTCATAAAATTCTTTTCCGCTTAAACTGCCTTCTCCGGCGTTTTACACATTTTATAACCAAGGCTGATGGTCGCTACCGTATAGAAGAGAGGTAGAGACTAGCTGAGGAACAACTGACACGAACCACAGCGACTATGTAAAAATACCTATAGATATATAGATATTAAGCATAATAAAAAAGGTGTACCCCCACGGACCCGCTACTCCGCCGCTCTATCCGGGCTGAGCTACGGGCCCTTTTGGCCTTTTGATTTTGTATTTTATAAGCTTTTCCGCCTTTTTGGGCACAACAGGTAGGGGAGCCGCGCGGTCCCACCGTCAGGCCAGTGAAACCGTCAAGACGACAGCACCTCTCACGTAACAACTAGGTCGAGGAGCTGGCGGAGGCTTGTAATGATCTTCTTGGCCTTGTTGCAGGGGCTCCGTCTCGCTATGCATATCCCGACGGCGCCTGCCCTCTCGGCCATCTCCATGTCGTAGTCAGAGTCGCCGACCACAACCACATCCCTCACATCTACAGAGAAGTGCCTGCCAACAACGTAGAGGGGGTCAGGCGCCGGTTTGCCCCTGGGCACCTCGTCGCCGCCTACCACCAAGTCCACGGAGCTGGCGAGGCCCGCGGCCTCCAGCACCCTCCTGGCCACATAGCCGCTTGAGGAGGTGACGACGGCGATGGGTCTCGGCAAATGCCTCAGAACCTCCGCGTCTTCGTATGGGCGGACGAGGGCTAGGTACTTCTCGAGGAAGAGCCGGTTCTTCAACGCGGCGAGCTCAGCCGCCCGCCCCGGCAACAGACGATCCGCTATGTCCCGCGCAGGCAGACCCATAAGAGGCCTAACCTCCTCATACCTCATCTCCACACCGAAGCGTCTGAGGGCCTCCAGCCACGCCGCCACGTGGGCATCCACCGACTCCACCAATGTGCCGTCTAGGTCAAAAACGTACATTGCCCCCCAGGAAGAACCAGATAAAAAATATATACGCCGCCAGACGCGGCGACAAGCATCTTCATGCGACGACGCGGGAGCCGCAAAGGGCTTGGACGCGGCTTGGCCCTCCCGGGAGGCTGGAGAGGCGAAACGCCTCCTAGTCGTTGCCGGTAGCCGCGACCACGTCGCTTATCACAACCACGACGCCTCTATGCGTCTCCACAGGTAACCCCTTCACCTTCTTTTTCAGCGCCTCGCCGCCTCTTCAGAGCTGGCGTTGCTGTGTGTAGAGCGTCTCGCATAGCGTGAAGCTGTTCGTGCAGAAAGCTGGTGGGGCCGCCGGGATTTGAATTCCCGGGGGGCTCCCCTCCCGGGGTCACGTGGGCGCCTGCCGCTTGCGGTCCCAAGCCACGCCTCAGGGGGCTGGGCCCTATCCTACCAGGCTAGACTACGGCCCCGGCTGTGTAAATAACTGTTCTTATAAGTTTTCTGAGTGGAGGAGTTGTTTAAAAGCTTGTGGTTTCTATGGTATATGGCTACGGGGGCTAGGGGTATGGTGTCTCTGGAGATTGCCGTATTGATGTCTGTGGTGTTGGTGATTGCGACGGCCGTGGGGTGGTATCTCTACACCACCTTCGTGGCGTCTACCGTCGGCCAGCCGAGGCTTGGGGTGGTATCGGCAGAGTTATCTACAAGCAACGGCGAGCTGAGGCTCGTGTTGATTAACCCAGGCCCTGTGGATGCGAAGTTGTCTATGGTGGAAGTCGCCGGAAGAGTCGCCACGCCGTCGTGCGCAATCCAAAGCGGCCCCGCGGCGGCTCAAGGCATCATTCCGGTAGGCGCCCAAGCCGTCTGCACCGCTACGGTGGGCGCGGCGGGGGTGCCGGGCACCATGGTGACAGGCAAAGTGATATTAAGCGGCGGCCAGAGCTTCCCGTTCACCGCGTCGGTCAAGCCGTAGCCGGGAAGCATGAGTCGGCGGAACTTAGGCCTAACGTCGTGAGGTCCAACGCCAACTATTTTGTATATATATAGCCACGGCCGACCTCTTGAAGACTGCCAGAGAGGGACAGCTAAATCAGAAAGGCCATAGCGTAGCACCTCGCCGAAAAGGTGAAGAATAGTACGCCGAGACAGAGAGAAATAGCAGAAAAATCCTACAAAGGCGCCTTTTTTAATCCTGGCTTGCCGCTCCTTTAAAGCCGATAATACCACCGAGCCGACGCAAAAGACCACCCCACGCCACCAGTCTGCGTCAAAACGCCATAGAAGAAAATTGGTGGGCCCGCCGGGATTTTTAGGCGGGTTTCCCCTGAACCCGGGACCACCCGCGCTCTTAGGCATGTTGCGGGTGTGCCTTGTAAGGCTTATGCGGCCTCGGGCCTGGGCATCATACCGCTAGACTACGGGCCCCGTGCTTTGTTTTGGTGAGGGTTTTTAAGTTTGTCGCTGTATAGAGCGGAATTTACAAATAATCGAAAGCCTCGCCCTTTAGGGCGGGGATGGGGAAAGCTTAAAAAGATGTGTGGTTTCTTCAGCAGGCCCCCTTGTGGGGGTTGGTGACCCGCGGTGCTGGCCCGGGTAGCTCCATGACCCCGGCCCGAGGGGGTGTTGAAGGCCAGCAAGGGCGCCTATGAACCGCCCAAGAGGAACCCTTTAGGGCAGGGAGGAGGTCAGAGAGTCCCGCCTTTTCTATAGAGCGGCCTCTACGGGAAGGCTTTTATCTCGGGGCTGAGTTTTGGGCATGGGTTTCGTGGTTGGGGTTGATATACGTAAGAGGTTTGTGACTAGGGAGAGGACGGGTCTTTTCAAGTCTCGTCCCAAGGTCGTCGACGCGTTGAGGGGGGTGGACATCTCTATTGATAAAGGGCGTCTGTTGTCTCTTGTGGGTCCTAACGGGGCGGGGAAGACGACGCTTGTGAAGATCTTCGCCACTCTTCTCGCCCCGGACGGGGGGCGGGCCGAGGTGGGGGGTTTCGACGTCGTCAGGGAGGCGGAGGAGGTGAGGCGTATGGTGGGTCTAATGCTGTATCCCGACAAGGGC
>WYEI01000039.1 GCA_009903905.1 Pyrobaculum sp.
AGTAGTATCTTTGCGTATTCTGCGAGGGAGTTTCTTAGGTTTGCGTCTTCGGTTTGGAGGGCTGTGGCGAGTAGCACCTGTGCTAGCACTATTTTCCGGTCTTCTTGTGGTAGCGCGTTTAGGAGGTTGGCTGTGGCGGTGGATATGAGACCTACGGCTTCGTCTACTTTCAGCTCCATGTCGGAAAGTATGTCGATGACCTTCTCCTCGGTTTTATACAGCGTATATATGGTGGTCAGCATCAGGAAGTCTGTGTCTGAAATCTGCAGCCGCTCGGCCCACTCCTGTATTTTCTCAGGTTTCTCCATCATATACATGACGAATTTCTCGAGCTCGTGCCGCGGTAGTTGGAACATCTTCTCTGCGTCTGCGATGAATTTGTCGACCCAGCTCATGGCATTACAGTACAGTATTTAAATTAAGATGTGTATTGAATTAGTGTTTTCTAGGGTGGGGGTTGGGTGGATATACGAAGGTTTTTTTGGCGTCGACTTGCCGGAAGGTGTTGAGGCGGATGTGGTGCTGGTGACGCACCACCACGAGAGACACGTGTCGGGGGCCAGGGAGGCGAGGAAGGTGGTGATAAACCCCTTGGAGTACGGCATGGCGACGGATCTAGAGAGGGCTTTGAAATATGCCGAGGTCGTTCTGAGGCGCGCGGGCGCGCCAAGAGACGCGAAGCCTAGGGTGTCCGTAGGCTCCTTCAGGGGGTCCGTCTACAGGTTCACCGCCGGGTGGGTGGACCTTGGGGATTTATCCGTGCGGGTGATACCGTGTGGTTCCCATACTTGGGGCCACACGTGTTTCGGCGTGGAGAACGCCATATTCGTGGGGGATCTCGACAGCTGGATTGTCAGCGTTCACACCTTTATCAACGTGGTTGCGTCGCTGAAGGGGCTGAAGGGCTACGTGGCGTATACGGGCAACGGCGAGAGGGTGCCCATGGAGGAGTACGCAGAGTCCCTCGAGTCGCGGTTTAAGAAGCTGGCGGAGAGATACCTGGAGTGCGTGGGCGAGAAGACGCCGTATGGAATCGCCCTCTGCGCCCGGGGGCCTGGCGATGTGCTTAGGCTGTCGGAGGAGGGCATCGCCTTCGTGAAGTACATGGCTGAGGGGGGGCACGTGAAGATAGTCAGCTCGTCGCCTTACGTGGTCAAGCCAATATAGCTAAGGGCCTCCGCGACGCCGCACCGGAAGAGGTGGCTCGTCGCCTCCGGGTCGTCCGTGGAGCCGAACCCCGGCACGTGGCGGCACCTCCCGGCGAGGAGCTTCGCAACCTCCACCTCTTTGAGAGGTGTCACCACGGCGTACAGCCCCTCGCATCTTAAATAATCCACGTGCCACCTCCTCGCCGCGGGCCTCCTCAGATGCCTATCTACCCGCTTGAGACATGAGGCGCCGCAGGACCCCACGTAGGCGTAGATGCCCTCCCCTATCTTAAACGTCGCCGCGCCGGTGCGAACCACGTGGCTGGGGCATTGGAAGAAGACGAGGTACGCCATTTAAACCCCCGCGCCTGCGACGAGCCGAGGGCTGGCGCGGCTCATGGCGTCAGCTTCGGCGGGTGCCGAGGCTCCTCTTGACCTCCTCCACAAGCCGCGGAAGCACCTCCCCCGATCTGCCCCTGAGGAAGAAATCGGCTGTGGGGGTGATGGCGGACTCCTCCACGTTTACCTCCACCAAGACGGCGCCGTGGTCCTTGGCGATGCGGGGGATATACGCGGCGGGGTACACAACGCCCGATGTGCCCACCACCAACACCACGTCTGACCTAGACGCGAGCTCCACAGCTCTTTCCCACGCGTCCCGCGGCAGAGGTTCGCCGAACCACACCACGTCGGGCCGAAGCAGTCCGCCGCACCTGGGGCACCTGGGCGGTGCCTCCTCCACGGGCTTGTCTAGCCTATACACGGCGCCGCATTCCACGCACCTAGCCCTCCACAGGGAGCCGTGGAGCTCCACCACGTTTCTGCTACCTGCCCTCTGGTGGAGGCCGTCTACGTTTTGCGTAATGACGGCCTTGACAACGCCGATGGCCTCCAGCTCGGCGATGGCGCGGTGCCCCGGGTTCGGCCCCGCCCTGTACACCAGCTCCTGCCTCCACCGGTACCAGCGCCACACCAGCTCGGGATCCCTTGCGAAGGCCTCGGGAGTCGCCAGCTCCTCCGGCCTGTACCTCTCCCACAGCCCGCCCGCCCCCCGGAAGGTGGGGACCCCGCTCTCGGCAGATATGCCGGCGCCTGTAAAGACTATGCAGTGTCTAGCCGCCGCGACGAAGTCGGCGACATCCATATAAACACCTATGTGGGAGGTTTTAAAGTGATGACCCAGGCGAGGCCGATCTGTGACGCGGCACGACCTCCTCTGAAGGTGAGTTACCTTTTTATAGTGAGCCCGGGGGTGAGGCCATGAGGAAGATCCTGCTAATACTGGCGGCGTTGGCCGCCGTGGTGCTTGCGGCGACTTGGCAGACGTACACGGTGAAGCTGGCGTCTACCGAGATAAACGCCTTGGCGGTGGGGCCCACGGGCGGGGCGGTCCTCCCCATAAAGGTGACGCTCCTTACGCCGGGAGACGGCAGGGCGTACGTCGCCGGGGTCCCCGAGGCGGGCGAGGGCTTCGGCCCGTCGGCGCAGATCGCCCTCTACGTGGCGGCGCGGTACTCCGGCCGCCCCTACACCAACTACACAGCCTTGCTGAGGGTTTTGGCCAGCGACACCCAGGTCGGAGGCCCCTCAGCCAGCGGCTACATCACGGTGGCGTTGTTCGCCCTCATGAACAACCTCACGCTTAGAGGCGACATGGCCATGACCGGCATCATCCTGCCCGACGGCCTCGTCGGGCCGGTCGGCGGCGTGTCGCAGAAAGTGAGCGCGGCTGCTGAGAAGGGCATAAAGACGGTGCTTGTCCCCATGGGCGAGGCCCCCGGCGGCGTCTCCGGCGTGAGGGTTGTGGAGATCGGGACGTTGGAAGACGCAATATACTACCTAACCGGCTACAGGGTGCAGACGCCTCCGCCGGGCGCCGTGGACGACTCCGCGTTTAGAGACGTGTCGCGCAACCTCTTCAACGCGATCTACAGCTACTACAACCAGACCGTCGGCAAGGGGTACGTAAACGTTGCGGTTATTGAGCGGCTGAAGGCCGAGGGCAAGTACTACACGGCGGCGTCTCTGATCTACCAGGGCATTGTGCAGT
>WYEI01000066.1 GCA_009903905.1 Pyrobaculum sp.
GGCCGAGTATGGCGTGCTCCACCGGGTCGGGCGTCACGTCGTAGCCCGTCATCAGCTGGAACTCCACGTTCTTAAGCACGAAGAGGTTAGTGCGCCAGTAGTAGTCCACGGTGTAGTTCACAATCTCGGCATACGTCTTGAGGTCGATCCAGCCCCTGCCCACGTCGCCGCCTAAGCCGAAGTAGACGTCGATGTAGTCCTTCTCAACCACCTCCTTCCAGTACTTCCTCTTAAGCTCCTCAGGCCCCGTGAACCAGGAGATGGGGTCGTTGTAGATGAGGGCGTTGCCGCGGTATATCCTCACGTCGTTGGGGGCCAGGGAGAGGGCTTTGACCATGAAGGCCGCCAGGTACGTGGTGCCCTTCTCAGTCACGTTCACCACCACGGAGGCCCAGCCGCCCTCAGGCACCTCGGCGATCTTCCTGTTGCCTTGATACAAGACGAGCACCCTGGCGCCGCCTCCAGTCGACTGCACCTCGCCCACCAGCACGGTGTCTGCGATAGGTATGTAGACCCTGCCTCCCGTGTAGTTGATCCTAGTGCCGACTCCGGAGGTGCTGTAGAGCATGGAACCTGCGAAGCCTGTGCCGGACTTGTAGGCCTTGCTTGTGTATATAATTACGATCTTGTTCTTGTCGGCGTCGCTGAGCCTCGCCTGCCAGGTGGGGACGTAGCCGTGGATGAAGTTGGAGACGGCCACTCTGTAGCCTTTGCGCAGAGCCGCCTCCCAGATGGTGTCCGCCGCAATCAGCCGGCCCCAGTAGCCCGGCTCAGACTTGCCGCCCTCGAAGGGGGACTTGGGGTAGGCGGTGTTGGAGAAGACGCCGTGGATGCCGGACGGCGCCCCGGTCAGAAAGGCGGCGTGGTTGGGGGAGGTCTCGGCCGGGTAGATGGGGGACAGCTCGCCGTACGCGCCCTCAGTTGCGATCTTGCCCATGTTCTTGAGGAAGCCGTCTCTGGCAAGCGGCCAGACGTCCATGGCCCTGGCGGCGTCTATGCTGATCAAAATGACGCGTCTAACCTCAGACCTCTGGGGCTGAGCCTGGAGCTGGAGCTTAGGCGCCTCCGGCGTAATTGTGGTGGTTGTGGACGTCTCCGTGGCGGGCGAGGCGCCGGCCGTGGCGGGAGACTGAGTCTCCGGGGCAGGAGTGAACGTCGTTTGTTGCGATCCAGTGGCGAAGAAGACGGCAGTCAACGCGGCCGCCAGAGCCACCGCCAGTATCAGTATTGCGGCCTTGTTTTTTTGAATTTTGTTTGGATTCATAAGAGACTTTGTATGGCAATCTTAGAGTATTATCCATATGAAATTTAATTTGAAAACGCCTGGTCAGGGCGTCGCAGAGACCGACACTAATATGAACCACACACAACAGCCCGTGCAAGTATACATATGTATCCTTCGGTTCTACGCACGTGGTGTATCCCCCCGGCGACCGGCTTGGTTGCCAGACGCCGGGCATGCGCACCACAGCGGCGACATGCTGAGAAGAGTCGGCGCGAGGGCCGACCTGCGTCACAACGATTGGGGACGACACAGGCCTAGAGGAGGGCCTAAAGACGCCAACACCAACGGCGGCGGAGAGCCCCCGCGGCGGGGGCACCCCACTTCTCCAGATACCCCGCGAGGGCTGACCAGCTAAAAACCCCAGCCGCCTGCTGAGGCCTTACTGTAGCTTAATAGTCATGTTGTCTTCGGCTATCACGACCCGCTTGTTTGCCTTCTTTACGTCTTGATATATTGTCGGGTTGAGGCGGTCGTCTATGTGTGTAAGCACCAGCTCTCCCGCCTTCATGGCCTCACCCTCCGCCAAAGCCTCGAGGGTGGTGGAGTGGGCGTACCTCTTGCAAGTCTCTTTGTTTTCTTCGTTGCAGGTGGCCTCCAGCACGGCTACGTCCACGCCGGCGCCCAGCCGCCGCAGAGGCTCGCAACCGGCCGCGGTGTCGCCGGAGAACAACACGTCGACTCCGGCCCTCAGCCGGAAGCCGTACGCCTCCTTGGCCGTGTGGTGGCAGGCCTCGGCGGCCTCCACCCTAAGCCCCGGCAGGTCTAGGAGGACGCCGGGGGAGACTCTGCGGGATACGATCTCGTAGGGCGCCGCGGCGAGCTCGGCCACGAAGTGAGACGCCACGATCTTAGCCACCTCCTCCACAGGCGGCGGGGCGTATATGTGCAACGGCTTCTTACGGCCCTCCACATACGCCTGGAAAAGGGCCTCCGGCAGCCCCAGGAAGTGGTCCATGTGGCCGTGCGTAATAAAGACGTAATCTACTTCCGTTAAGAGGCCGCGGTCCGAGAGCCGGTAGTGGCAACCCACTCCGCAGTCCACAACCACCAGATACTCGCCGGTGTCCACTAGGTTAGCCGCCCGCCACCTACGCGACCCGGTGCTCCCCCCAGTCCCCGTACCCAAAAAATGTATGTACATACTAGCACGCACACAACGACGTCTTGGGAGCGGACGCAACACGCCGCGGACCTGCGGCGAAGATAGCTGTAGGCACCGCCCATGACACTGACGTTGTGGGCTTACTTCTCCGGATTCTGTCCATGCTCATAGGGGGCGTCGGGTAAATGGCTTAATGCATTGTCCATATGGATCGGCCTTGATAAAGACACATAACCTAGGCGTCGCGTAGACAAGTACATATGAGGCTTACGACAAGCCGCCTAAACCAGCCGCAACATGGCTTGAGTTAGTCTTTTCGCGTCTCGCGGCAACAGATTAGCCTACTGCAGTGCGTAGTTATGTGGAATAAAAAATAAGAAACACGAAAAAACAAGGCGTAGAAGAGAGGCGTTATATGAGTCCTTCCCTCTTGCTTACCTCTACGAGTATTGAATGCATCTGCTTCACGGTCTCCTCTGCGGTGATGGCGTCTTGGAAGTACCGCGCTATGACTTCGTTGAGTCGCGGCTGGGCGGCGGTCCAGATGGGGGATGTGCGGGCCGGCGTTCCCGCCTCGATTATTTTGGCGTAGCTATCTGCCAGCCTGTTCCGCCTCCGCACCTCCGCGTCTGTGAACACGGTGGCCCGGGTGGGGGGCATGCCCACCTCGAGCTGGGCCTTCAGCTGGGCCTCGAGCGACGTGGCCGCCCTCACGTAGGCCTTGGCCGTCTCCTGGTTTCTGCTGAACTTAGGCACTACGTAGTACCACACGCCGGTGTGGGCGACTTGCCCCTTTCTGCCGGGGAGAG
>WYEI01000065.1 GCA_009903905.1 Pyrobaculum sp.
GATATCCCCAGCAAAACTGTGAGAAACAGAGTGGCGGGGTACATAACTAGGCTTGTAAAGAGGCGCAAGGCCCAAGAAAAGGCTGAATCCACGGCGTGATATGCCCCTTGCGAAAGGCGACTACATACTTCTCGACTACACCGTAGTGGAGAAGGACGAGAACAAAGTCGTAGAGACCACGCAGGAGGTCGTCGCCAAAGAAGCTGGCATCTACAGGCCAGAGGAGGTGTACGGCCCTCGCCTCGTAATCCTCGGCGAGACGCCTCTCTGGGAGCCCGTGGAAAACGCGCTACTGAACACCGACGAGGGGCAGGACTTCGAGGTTGAGGTGCCGCCTGAGAGGGCATACGGCGTGAGAGACCCCGGCAAGGTGAAGATAGTATCCATTAGGGAATTCCACCGCCACGGCGTGGTTCCAAGCGTCGGCGATGTGGTGGATTTCGAAGGTCAACGCGCCAGGGTGGTCTCCATATCTGGCGGACGCGTCGTGTTGGATTTCAACCACCCGCTCGCCGGCAAGACCTTCGTGGTAAGAGGCAAAGTCGTCAAGAGGCTCGCAACCACTGAGGAGAAGGCAGTGGCGCTTCTTAGGCTGTACCTGCCCCGGGTGTCTGAGGACAAACTAAAGGCCGCGCTTGAAGGCGACGTCTTGACTGTGACGCTACCGGCCGAGGTGTTGCTGTATGAGCGCATCGGCGGCGTGCTTCTCCAGTACGCCTCGGAGGTCTCCACGAAATTCCAAAACGTGAAGAAGGTGCGGTTCATAGAGGAAGTAGAGCTAAAGGGTTAGCACGCCAACATTTATAAGGCATTTTCAACATCTCCTCAATGACCACTACCGTTGGAATAGCTGTGAAAGACGGCGTCGTCCTGGCCACAGACAAGAGGGTGACGGCGGGTTACTACATCGCCCATAAACGCGGGGAGAAGATCTGGAAGATCGACGACCACGTGGCCGCCACCATGTCCGGCGGCGTCGCCGACCTCCAGTCGGTGCTGTCTTTCCTAACGCTACGTGCGCGGGAGTACAAGATGGAGTACAAAAAGCCGATACCTATTCGCGCCTTGGTGAACTACGTGTCTCTTATCTTATTCTACTCCCGCCCCTACATATACCTAGTCCACTCGATAATAGGAGGGGTGGACGAGGAGGAGGGGGCCGTCCTATATATGACTGACTGGCTGGGCACCGTCACAAAGGAGAAGTACGTGGCGACGGGTAGCGGCTCGCCTTACGCCACGGGCGCGCTTGAGGTCGGGTATCGGGAGGATTTAACCCTCGAGGACGCGGTCAACCTCGCCATAAAGGCTGTGAAAGCCGCCATCAGGAATGACCCAGGCTCCGGCGAGGGCATCGACGTAATCACCATTACAAAGAAGGAAGGCTTCAGGCGCGTCTTTACGGCTCAGCAGAAGGTTATCCTCCCGGAGTAGGCGCTGGGGAAAGATAAAAACCTATCACATCTCGTGATATATGCAGATCGAGGACTTGTGGATACGGAAAATCTTTACCGGCCGCGGAGACGTCACAGTCGAGGTGGAGCTGACGGCGGAGGATCCGTCGAGCGGCGAGGTTTTGGTTGCCAGAGCCGCGGCTCCCGCGGGCGCGTCTAGGGGCGCCAACGAGGTTGCTTACTTCCCCGAGGGCGGCGTAGACGCCGCCTTGGCCGCGTTTGAGAAGCTCGTGGCGCCGGAGGTTGTGGGGCTCGACGTCACTGAGGCGTATGCGGTAGACGGCAAGCTTGAGGAGGTCGACGGCACCCCCCGGTTTGAGCGCATCGGGGGCGCGGTTGCTATAGCGACTTCTCTCGCCGCGGCTGAGGCCGGCGCGGCGGCGTTGGGCATCCCGCTTTTCAGGTTTCTCGGCGGTGCATATGCGAGGAAGTTGCCTCTGCCCCTCGGCAACGTCATAGGCGGCGGCAAACACAGCAGGGGGCTGGGCCCCGACATACAGGAATTCCTCGTCATCCCGCTCAACCCGCCGGATATCTTCACGGCAGTTTACGCCAACGTGGAGGTTCATAAAAAGACGTTGAAACACATCCTGAAGGTAGACAGCTCCTTTACAGGCGGCAAGAACGACGAGGGGGCTTGGACCCCGCGCATTTCCTCGCGTACGGCCCTGAAGATCCTGAAGGAGGTTGCCTCTGAGGTCGGCGGAGAGCTGGGCATCGAGATGGGGCTCGGCGTTGACGTCGCCGCGTCGAGCCTCTGGAATGGGGAGAGGTACATCTACAGGAACGAGGGGGCCGAGAGGGGGCCCCGGGAACAACTGGAGCTTGTGGGGAAGCTGATCGAGGAGTTTGACTTAGTATATGTGGAGGATCCCTTTCACGAGGAGGACTTTCAAGCATTTGCCGAGTTGACCGACAAGTATAGAGACAGGCTGATTGTAGGCGACGACCTCTTCGTGACGAACCCGAAGCGTATAGAAGAGGGCGGAAAGCTCAAGGCCGCCACTGGGGTCATAATTAAGCCTGACCAGATAGGGACTCTCCTCCGGGCTTACCAAGCGGTGGCCGTTGCGAGAGAATACGGCATAAGACCCGTGGTCTCGCACCGCTCGGGAGACACCGAATACAGAACGCTTGCACACATAGCGGTGGGGTTCGGGGCTGAGGTGATAAAAACCGGCATCATGGGCGGCGAGAGGACGGCCAAGCTAAACGAGCTCATCAGGGTAGGCGACTACCTGGGGAAGTGGGCTGTCCTTTCCCAAATCAGCCGCGGTCGGCGGTAAACAACGTATTTTAATACAAGCCAACGGGGTTGTGTGGGGGTTCGCGTAAAGACGCGTATTTGGGTTGATAAGGAAGGTCACGAGCTCATGGGCCCCGGCATTTACAACATTTTGAAGGCGCTGGAGGAGACGGGGTCTATAGCATCAGCCGCAAGGAGGCTTGGCTACTCCTATAAATTCATCTGGACATATATCAAGAAGCTTGAGGACGTGCTGGGCGTCCCGCTCGTGGAGTCGCGCCGCGGAGGCAAGGAGCGGGGCGTGACGGAGCTCACGGAGATCGGCAAGCTTCTGCTGAACTACTACGAGTCGATGAGCAGAGAGGTGGAACAGGTGGCTAAGACGTGGGAGGCAAAGTTCTCGGAGTTGCTG
>WYEI01000290.1 GCA_009903905.1 Pyrobaculum sp.
CTTCGCACAACGGAGGCGAGTTTGCGTAGGTCGTCCTCGGTGTACTTGTAGCGGTAGTTGACCTCGCCCTTGCCTACCCCGTGGAGTCTAAAGTACTGTAGCGCAGAGGGTAGCGGATCTCTCTTGAGGGGGTCCAGCGCTATTACCACGCCTAGTTCGGCCACCTTCTGTATGAGCCTTGGGTCTTTGTAGGTTTCGCCGCGGGGTTCCCAGGCCAGCCTCCACCTGCCTGTTATGGAGGCGAAGAAGTCGTAGATGTGGGGCTCGGGTTTTAGGCTTGGCGGTGTCTGGAAGACCAGCACCTCCGGCTTCAGGGGGCTTGCCGCCTCCGCGAACTGTTGCCACAGTTCTAGGTTTTCCTTCGTGGGCTTGAGGAGGCCGTGTCTCTCCGTGGGTTTGAAGCCTCTTGTCCTTCTAAACGTGGGGCTGGTAGGCGGGTGCGTCAGGCCTTGGAAGACCTTTGCCGTGAAGTGGAAGTCGGGCGCCTCCCTGCGTAGTTGCGCCATCTTGTCGGGGTTCGGCATGTTGTAAAAGGTCTCCTGCAATTCTACGGCGTCGAGGGCGCTGTATAAGGTCTTTCTGGAGGTGGGGAAGCCGCAGGTCCCCACTAACACCTGCACGTGTCTATTGATTTTTTATCTTTATAAGGGTGGGGTGGCTGTGGAGGGGAGGTCGATCTACTCGGGGGTTCAGAGTTGCTACGCCATAATGGAGGGGATGTATGTGGAGGGCGGTAGGATGGATCTGGCCAAGGCCGCGGCTCATCTGCACCTCCACATGAGGGATCTCGAGAGGGGCTTCACCTACGACCATGGTTGCAGACGTGTGAAGATGACGCCGGAGCTCTTCGAGGCTAGGTCTAAGTTCCTCGTGAAGCTCTGCAGAGAGCAGGGCGGGTCCGACTGCGATGAAGTTGAGAGGCTTGTGGATTATGTGCTGAAAAGGTTCGAGCTACCTTCCTGGGCTCTTGAGCTGGCGAGGCGGAGGATTGTGAAAATATCTCGGCTTTTCTAAAACATTTTTATACTCCCTCCAAACTGGGTGTAATGGACGAGAAGAAGAAGCAGAACATTGAGGAGAATCTTCAGAAGTTGCCTGTGGATTATACGGAGGAGGAGGGGGAGATCGTGGTGAGGGTGGGCAAAGGGAGGAGGCTTCCCGAGTCCCAGTTCAGGGCCACTATCAACGAGCTTAAGAAGATGGGTTTTAAGTTCGACCCTGACACGAAGACGTGGCGGAAGCGGAGTTAAAGATCAACGTAAATCTCGCCTTGTTTTCCCCAGCCCCTTGCCATGGCTTTTGTGTTGTAGGCATAGGCGGGGTTGCCCCTGGCGTCTAGCCCGATTAGGCCCGCCGTATCGGGCCCGTGGACCGCCGTGACCTGCTGCACCGCGTTTTTCACGGCTTGTGCAACGTCGCCGGTTTTTAGAAGCTCGTTCCGCGCCCTGTAGGAGAGGAGGGATAGTATTATCACCTCGCCGATCCCCGTCGCGCTGAAGGCGCCGACACCGTTTTCCGCGTAGTATCCAGCGCCGGGGATGGGGCTGTCCCCCACCCTGCCGGGCCACTTAAGCCAGACCCCGCCCGTGGAGGTTGCGGCGGCCAGGTTGCCGTCTCTGTCCAACGCAACCGCGCCGACGGTGTCGCCGGCGAGCTCCACCACCTTCTTGTAGCGCCAGTTGCCGCGCCGCGCCTCCTCCAGAACCTCTCGGAACCTCCTGTTTTTCTCCTCGCTGAAGAATTTGTGGTACGTGTCGAGCAGACCTGCCTTGGCGGCGAGGAGCCTCGCGCCTTCTCCCGCCACGATTACATGATCCGTATGCTCCATCACGAACCTAGCCAGCCTCACGGCGCTCTTCACGGCCTCCACCGCGGCCACGGCGCCGGCCCTCCCAGACCTGCCGTCCATGACTCCTGCATCGAGGTACGCCCTCCCGTCTATGGCGTAGACAGCGCCGTAGCCGGCGTTGAACACGCCGCTTTTCTCCATGTGCTCCACGGCGGCCACCACGGCGTCTACGGCGTCGCCCCTCTCTGCGGCGGTCAGCCCGGTCTCAACGGCGTCTCTCAGGGCCTTGAGAGCGGCCCTCCTCCTCTCCTCGTCTACGTCCCAGCGGCCTGCGCCCCCGTGTACCGCGACTACGGGCCTCACTGGGCGAGGGAAATCTTGTCTTCAAGCTCCCTGGGGACCAGGAAGCCGGGTGACGTCATCCTCCTCCCGGCGACGAGCACGTGGCCGTGTACTATCAGTTGCCTCGCGTGGTGTATCGACTTGGCGAGGCCCATCCTGTATACCATGGTCTGTAGCCTCCTCTCAAGAACAGCCCTGACGTCTAGCGACAGTATCCTATCCAGGGGGACGTTGGGGTCTTCTATGAAGCCCATCTTGTAGAGCCTTTCTTTGAAGGGCATCTCGAGGGGGGCCCGCTCCTCGGCCGTCATAGACAGCAACGAGCGGGCGCGCCTCGTTATCCGCTTCAGATGTGCCCTGGCTAGCCACAGCTCTTTCTTGTTCCTCAGGCCGTATTCGCCCACCAGCTGGAGCTCCTCCAGCAACAGCTGCTTGTTCCAGATCTTCTTAGGCTTCCCCTCGAGGTAGTTCTTCTTTGGCTTTTTTAAACCGCCCATACCACCGCCCCGTATAGGCCGATTTTTAAATTTTTACTTGCCTCCAGGCGCCGCCTTTTTCTTAGTAACGCCGGCAGTAGTGCCGAATCTGCCGGTGGTGACGGTCCTCTGGCCTCTGACCTTAAGGCCGAGGGAGTGCCTAACGCCCTTCCAGCTCTTGAGCTTCTTCATAAGGTCGACGTCTCTCCTGGCGGCCAAGACGAGCTCTGAGCCTATTAGGTGCATCTCCCTCCCCGTCTCTGGGTCCTTCCTCCTGTTGAGGAACCAGGACGGCGCCAGCTCGTGGAGGTTCCTGACGGCCCAGTCGAGCTTGTTTATCTGGTCCTCCGGCAACGCGCCGAGGATTGCATGTGGGTCTATGCCCAGCTTCCAACAGATGGCGTAGGCAGACGCTGTCCCGATCCCCCTTATCTTGGCGAGGGCGTAGGCCACCTGCTTATTCCCGTCTAGGTCTGTATCTCCTATGCGGACTAT
>WYEI01000225.1 GCA_009903905.1 Pyrobaculum sp.
CAAGGCGGGGCCTCTGTTTTTTATGTTGGCCTCAAGAAGAGGCGTGTCCTCTCTTCCACATATTGCACATCTATACGTCATAATACATAGTACCGCTGGGAGAAATAAATTTTATTCGCCGAGCGCAAGGCCGTCGCCCCGTATGTCCGCGACCGCCACAGCTCCTTTGCCTCTGCGGGCTACCAGCGCCGCGACCCCCATGCGGCTTGGGTACTTCACCAGCCGCACACCTGGCCCCTGCTCCCACCCTTCCTCCGCCTGCACCTCATCGCCGCGGAGCCAGATGAAGCGGGGGGCCCACACCGCCTGGCGTGGGTCCATGCCGTAGCTCACGACGTTTTGAATAAGCTGGACGTATATGGCGGGTCTGTAGTGGCCAGCGCTTGCGCCGAGCGCATATACCTCATCCCCACGCCCCATCAACACGGCCGATAGGGTGTGCGCCGGCCGTTTACGCGGCGCCGCCTCGTTGAGGCCGGCCGTGAAGTCGCTGGCCCTGTTGTTAAACGTGATGCCCCACCTAGGCTCCGTGACGCCGGAGCCGAAGGGATGGTAGAGAGACTGTATGGCAGACACCACGACCTCTCCGTCGGCCGCGGCTAGGTAGGTGGTGCCCGGGGTGGGCTCCGGCGACTCCGCCTCCCCGAGCTCCACCCTCCCTTCCAAGATGTCGTAGATGGGGACCTCCCCGTCGTGGAGGAACTTGTCGCGGGCCCAGTGCGCCTTCTTCAAAGCCGCAACCACGTTTTTAATCCTGGCGTAGCTAAACGGGCCCTCGGCGGGTTGCGCCAGCTTCAGCGCAAGCAACACGGCGAACCCCAGAGAGGGGGGCGGCGCCTCATATATCGTCCACTCGCCGTATTCCATCCGCAGGGCGTCCCCCACGGCTGGTTTGTAGGCGGAGAAGTCCTCCACCTCGAAATATCCAAGCTCCGCCACGTCCCGCGCCACCTCGTCGTAGAAAGACAGGGGACTGTCCCTCAGCCTCCTCCACAGCTTTAGAAGCGGCTCGATTCTGTAGGGGGAGCCAGGCATCTTGGGGAGCTCCAGATACATCCTGCCGCCTGGGTCCCTCGCCAGGAGGTCTGCGTTTTTCTCAATGGCGGAGACCAGGGAGGGGTGCATGGTCGCCTTCTCCATGGCGGCTGTGGCGAAGTCCACAACCTTCTCCCAAGGCAGGCGCCCGTGGCGTTTGTGTAGCTCGTATAGACCAGCCACGTAGCCCGGCACAACGGCGGATTGGATCCCCCTACGCGGCGGCTTCCTGGGGACTCTCTTAGGCGCCCAGCCGAAGCCCACAACAGCCTCAACCCGCCCAGCGTGGACCAGGGCGAGGAAGTCGCCTCCGACTCCGCCCAGGTGCGGCAGGGTGTACGTCAACACGGCGGAGGCCGCCACAACCGCGTCAACGGCGTTGCCCCCGGCCTTGTATACCTCGTAGCCGGCCCTGGTGGCCAGGTAGCTCTCGGAAGCCACGGCGAACTTGGTGCCTAGATACATGATAACTCTTATAAACCCCGGTTAAAACATTATCGGAACCCCCGGTTCCCCGCCCGCCAGACGCGCCCGAGTCACGGGCGTGGGCTGAAGGCGGAGCCGGTAGGGCCGACCGCATATCTCAACTCCTCGTGGGCCAAATGCAACCGTCGCTGTGTTTAGCAGGGCTCTATGGTGGAGGGGGGTTTTGTGGTTATGGCGTAGGTGACCATGGTGACTTGGGGTATCTCCGAGGTTATTCTTGCAGAGATTCTTTCCAAAACTTCGTATGGAAGTCTTGCCCAGTCTGCAGTCATGGCATCTTCGCTTTCTACGATCCTTACCGCCACTATGTAACCGACGGAGCGTTTGTCTCCCTTTACCCCCACCCATTTATCATCGCCCACTGTGGCGAAGGCTTGCCACACCTTTCTCAGAAGGCCTGCCCTTTCCAGCTCCTCCTCCACAATTTTTGTGGCTTTCCTCACGATTTCTAGCTTTTCCCGAGTAAAGGGCCCGATTACCCGCACGGCGAGTCCGGGGCCTGGGAAGGGGTGGCGGTGCACCACCTCCTCTGGCAACCCAAGCGCCTTGGCTATCCTCCTTACCTCGTCTTTGTAGAACTCGCGGAGGGGCTCGACGAGCTCCAGCTTGAACCAGGTAGGTAGACCGCCCACGTTGTGGTGACTTTTTATTCTGTCCGCGCCCTTTACCGCGCCGCTCTCCACCACATCTGGGTAAAGGGTGCCCTGTGCCAGGTATTTCGCATTGGGTATCTTCGACACAGCTTCGGCGAAGACCTCTGCGAAGATCTCCCCTACAATCCTCCTTTTCTCCTCGCAGTCTGAGACGCCTTCCAGCTTCTTGAGGAAGCGCTCGCGCGCATCGACCACCTGGACCTTTACGCCGAGGGATGTAAGGAGCGAAACCACCTGCTGGGGCTCGCCTTCGCGGAAGAGCCCGTGGTCCACGAAGATTGCGTGGGCCCTCTCGCCCACGGCCATGTGCACCAGGAGTGCCGTCACCGTGCTGTCTATCCCGCCGCTTACCCCGACGATGACGTCGCCGCCGGTGGCTTTTCTGCGGACATCCTCCACTAAGCGACGTATCTGCTCCTCGGGCCTCCAGGTGGAGGCGATGCGCGCCACCTTTCTGAGGAAGTTTTCCAGCAGGAGGCCGCCCTTTACCGTGTGGGAAACCTCTGGGTGGAACTGGACTCCGTATATATGCCCTTTCCGCATGGCGGCGATGTATCCGTTTTCGCTCACTGCCAACACGACGAAGCCCGGCGGGGGCTCTTTCACGTAGTCTCCGTGGCTCATCCATACGATCTCCTCGGCGTTCCACCCGTCGAAAACCGGGTCGCGCTCAAGCAACCTCATCAAGGTTCTGCCGTACTCCCCCTTGCCGCGCATCACTACGCCTCCAAGCTTCCTCGCAATGAGCTGGTGTCCGTAGCATATTCCAAGTATGGGCTTGCCCAGGTGGAATATCTTGTCTGAGACGTCGGGGGCGCCTTCTTGGTATACTGAACTGGGGCCTCCCGATAGGATAATGGCCTTGACATCGGGGGCCTCAGCCGCCGCCTCCACGTCTTCGGGTTGAACAACCTCGGCGTATA
>WYEI01000037.1 GCA_009903905.1 Pyrobaculum sp.
CGTAGTTAGCCTTCGCTACGCGTAGATCCACGCCCAGCCGTTCGCCCAGCCTTATGTACGCCCGCAGATCCTTCGGGAAGCAGGACCCGCCGAAGCCAAGACCCGCGCCGAAGTAATGCGGCCCAATCCGCCTGTCGAGCCCCACGGCCTCGAAAACCCTATACGTGTCCACGCCCAGCCTCTTAGCCAGAAGCCCCACCTCGTTGGCGAAGCTGATCTTAAGCGCAAGAAACACGTTGGACACGTACTTGACCAGCTCCGCCTCCCGCGGCCTCATGACGATCTTGGGGGCCTCTATAGGTCTATACACCTCAAGGAGGAAAGAAGCCGCCCTCTCGTCCCCCGCCCCGATAACGATCCTGTCGGGCCTGAAGAAGTCCTCCAGGGCTGCGCCCTCCCTGAGGAACTCGGGATTGGAAGCCACTGAGAACCCCGCCCCCAGCTCGGCGCCGCTCTCCTCGGCGATAGCCCTAGCCACGAGGCCCTCGGTGGTGCCCGGCGGCACCGTCGATTTCACCACGACGAGGTACCACCTCTTCCCCCTCATCGACCTGCCGACGGCCCTCGCCGCGGCCTCCACCTGGCTTAAATCCGCGGAGCCGTCTGGCGCCGACGGCGTCCCGACTGCGATGAAGGCGGCCTCGGACTCGGCAACGGCGTCCTCAGGGGAATCCGTAAACTTCAGCCTCCCGCTTTCCAGGGCCTTTCGAAGAGCCTCGTCAAGCCCCGGCTCATGTATGTGCGGCTTCCCCCTCCTCAATGACTCAACAACGGCGCGGTTTACGTCGTAGCCCGCAACTCTATGTCCGATCAACGTGAAGCCTACGGCGTGTATCAACCCGACGTAGCCAAGCCCTACAACAGCGAGCGAAGCCATGAAGCGGTTAGATAAAGGCCTTCTTTAAGCTTTACAACAGGCGTCCAGCCCAAGCCCTTAATCTTGGTGATGTCGGGCCTCCGGCGCCTTGGGTCGTCTGGCCTCGGGGCTGTGAATACAACGGGCGAGCTGCTGCCGGTAACCTCCTTGACGAGACGGGCCAGCTGAAGTACCGAAACCTCCTCGTCGTTGCCGACGTTGTACACCTCGCCGCCACACCGCTCGCACGTGGCCAGCAGTAGTAGTGCACGAACGATGTCGCTGACATATGCAAAGCTCCTAGTCTGCGCCCCGTCGCCGTGGACGGTGATGGGCTCTCCTCTCAACGCCTGGAGGAGGAACTTCGTCACCACTCTGGCGTATGAGCTGTCTGGGTCGAGGCGGGGTCCGTAGGTGTTGAAGAGACGGGCCACAACCACGTCGACGCCGTGTTCTCTGTGGAAAGCCATGGCGAGAGCCTCCCCGAACCTCTTCGACTCGTCGTAAGGGCTTCTGACGCCTACGGGGTTGACGCGGCCCCAGTACGTCTCCGGCGTCGGCACCGCCTCAGGGTCTCCGTAGACCTCGGAGCTGCTGAGAAAAACCACGCGGCCGCCGCTCTCGGCGGCTTTTTTCAACACGCGGAAGAGGCCGAAGCTGTCGGGCAACATCGTTTCCACCGGCCGCTGCACGTAGTAGTCGGGGGCGGGGAGCGCCGCACCGTGGAAAGCCACGTCGAACCGCGGCAAGTCCACCTCGGCGACGTCTCCCTTG
Source organism: Pyrobaculum sp. (assembly GCA_009903905.1). The sequence goes on from WYEI01000037.1 coordinate 1,631, forward strand.
ATGAAAACCACTCTGTCCAAGACGGCGGATAGGTTTTCTAGACGCCCCGTGGATAGGTTGTCCACGCAGTACACCTCGGCGGCGTCCGCCAGCGCCTCCGCGAGCCAGCTCCCTATGAAGCCCGCACAGCCCGTGATAAGGACGCGGCCTCTGGGCCTGGGGGCGTTAATGAGCTCCAGCGTTTTTTCTCGCCACATCGATGATCCATTCCAACGCTTTTAAATAGGTTTGGGGGTGCCGACGTCGAAATACACGTCGGCATAGTATATAGGCCTCGCCTCCACGCCCTCCTCAATCGCCAGCTGGATGGCGTCCGTGAGCTGTAGCTCGCCCCCCACGCCCGGCTTAACCCTCTCTAGGTATTTGAAGAAGCCGCGGGGGAATTTGTAGAAGGGCAATATGGCGATGTTCGACGGCGGCTCTTTAGGCTTCTCCACCACCCTCACGATTACCCCATCTCTAACCACCGCCACTCCGTACTGCCTGGGGTTCTCTACCTCCTTGACCAAAATAGAGATTGGCCTTGATGACGTCAGCTCGCGTAGGGGCGCTGGATCCGCCAGGTAGGTGTCGCCGCCGGCAACCACGAAGTCGTCGTCGACGACGGACCTCGCCGTGAGCACCGCGTGGCCGAAGCCCAGAGGCCGGGGCTGGTTCACATATACAACGGAGGAGTTCTCTATCTTCCTGTAGAACCTCCTCAGCGACTTGGCCTGCACCTGTTTACCTGCTTTTTCCAGCTCCTCCACGAAGCTCCAGTCAGGCGTGAAGTAGTCCTCTATGGCGCGCTTCCCCCTGCCCACCACGAAGCAAAACTCCCTAATACCCGCGTCGTATAGCTGCTCGAATACAACCTGCAGAACGGGCTTAACCACCATCTCGCCGTCCTCAAAATCAAAAACAGGAAACATCTCCTTAGGCATCTCCTTACTAGCCGGCAGAAGACGAGAACCCAAGCCAGCAGCGGCAACAACAGCCTTCACAGCGTAGGGGATTATGAAGTAATTTAAACATTGAGGGGAGCAAGCCGCATCTTAAATGTTCTGATCGTGACCACGATGAAATTAGGTACACGCGTCCTTTCAGTGGTGGGAAGCTTTCTATTATCTTGTTGTTTCGCTCGTGTTTACGCTCAGCGTGACGAGGCGGTTTCCCGCTGAGGAGCTGGTTGCGTTGACAGTGTTTAACACCGGCTTTTCAATAGCGTCGGTGATGCTTGGCTATGCGACTGTGTGGTATCCGCTATATTTGCTAAACAGCCGGAGCGCTACGCCGAGCTGGCCGGGGTTAGTGTTATCTTTGCTGGGGTGGTTCTCTTTTGTGATATATGTGGCCGCGTATGGTAAGCTGGATGCCGCGGTTCTCGCAATAGGGCTTGTGCTTCTAGTGCTCTCTGCCTGGCCGGCTGGCGCATACCTCTCTGTGTGCCAGCAGAGGACGTTGTCTGTGCTTGGCTA
>WYEI01000133.1 GCA_009903905.1 Pyrobaculum sp.
CGGCGTCTACCACCACGTCGGCGTAGCCGTCTCTGCATATAGCCACGGTGATCACGTAGTCGTGGCCGTGTACGCGGGCCCACCCAGGCGAGAAGGAGGGGTTATGCGCAACCGAGATGCTTCCCCTGAGCTCCACGCAGGTCTGCATGGCGGCGACACAGCTATATACTTAAATAAATTGAAGCCGCATGGAGGCGATAGACGTGGACAAGGCAGAGGCGGTCGCAGACGTGCTGAAGTCGGTGGGGGTGAGGCGCGACAGCTATCTCGACCCGCGCCTCTACCCTCCGCCGGACGACCCGCTGGAGGATCAGCTTTCATATTTCGTCTCTATGGCCGCCATAGACCACAGGACGGGCTTGTGGGAGCCCTTCGAGGGCGTCGTCGGCGGCGAGTTTTTCCACGGCGCCGACGCGCTTTATAGACTCGGCAGGTTGGCCTACGGCCGCGGCTTCTTCAAGGCGGAGAAACTGACGGAGCTCGCGCCAAGTGAGGCGGAGCACCTGCTGACCATAGGCGGCAGGCGGGTTTGGGATTTCCACATCCGCGTGTTGTTGCTACGCGACGTGGGCAAGAAGGCGCTCCGCAACGGCGGCTTCGAGAGGCTAGTCCCGCGCGACTCGCTGAAGAGGCTTAAGGAGGCCCTCAGGCAGATACGTGCATATGAAGACCCGGTCGAGAAAAAGGCGCTACTGCTCGCGAAGTTTATAGACGGCAGGAAGCTGGCCGACTTCAAAGACTTGGAGGAGGCCGACGTGCCTGTGGACAACCACCTCTCGCGAATAGCCTACCGCCTCGGCATAGCAGACGTAAGCTACGACTTTCTCGAAAGCGGGGTGGAGGTGCCGCGGGAGGAAGACATAAGACTTAGGCAACTCGTAAAAACCGCCTGGAAGATCGTGGCTAAGTTCGCAGATATCCACCCCTTCGCATTAGACGACTACCTGTGGAGCTTCGGCCGCAGAACATGCACACGCAAACGCCCAAAATGCGACGTCTGCCCATTCAGAGAAATCTGCAAGGCGCACGCCCTACAGCGCTATCCCCCGGAACATCTACACCTCATCACATGGTACTACTAGTACCCAACCACAAGCCCATAAACCTTCTCCTCTTCTTTATCCTCGGCACACTTCTTGCCGACACCTTCTCGGCGCAATTCTTCGTAGCGGAAGAAATCTTGAAGTTCGCTGCAGGATGCGCCGGGGCGTTTCGTGGCTTGCGCCGCGGCGCGGTCTGACGGCGTTGTAGATATATTAAAACTTGGCACTTGTCCGCTTAGCCATGCGGATCCGGGCAGTCACCTTGCATCTGATGTGGAACGATGACTTCTCCGTCGTGGATAAGTTCCTGCAGGCGGCTGAGGGCGTCAAGCCTGCGACTGTGCGCGTTTCTGTATCTCCCCCGCCGCCGGACAAAGCGGAGAGAGTTATCTCGGCCCTCAGAGACCGCGGGGTGAAGTACATCTCCGCCCTGCATCTCTACTACGGCGCGGAGGAGGTGTATAGATACGTCTCTCAATTCGGCGTCTTCTCCTCCTTTTTAGACGCGGCCGAGTACATAAAGTTCCTCAAAACTATATACACAAAGGGAGAGGTCCACCTGTCTAGATACGTCGCCCTCCTCCTAGGCGGCGCCGTATACAACTCGCCATATTTCCCCGCCTCCGTCACCACCCAGAGGGGCATCTCCATCTCCCTACTGTACCCCAACGACCTGCAGACTATTAACGACGTGGCACACGTATTGAGACGCGGCGAGGAGGCTGGCAGGCACCTCGCCTCTACTCTCGGCCTGGAGTTTTTAGGCGTAGACGCCTCCCTATCGCCTTGGGGCGAGGAAAGCGTGGCTAAGGCGGTGCAAAGGCTGTTTGGGGTCAGGCTAGGCGAGGCGGGCTCGCACCACGCTATCTACCAGCTAAACAAGGCCATAGAGGCCGCAGACGTCAAGAAGGTTGGGTTCAACGAGGTCATGCTCCCCCTGGCCGAGGACGACGAGCTGAAGCGCCTTGTGCGGGATGGGCTCCTCGACCTAGGCCACTTCGTGAGCTACACCTCTGTCTGCATCCCCGGCCTCGACATGGCGCCTGTAAAGATGGGGGGCTGGGAGGCGCTTAAGCGCTTGCTCCACGACCTAGCGGCGATATCATACGTCAAGAGGCGTCCAATAGGTGTGCGGATATTCCCGGTAGACGTGGACGAGTACGAGGTGGAGGGGTTCGGCAAGACCCCGGCGCTACGGCTAGCGCCGTGATTAGACACTTGATGCTCTCCCCCAGGTACCTAAAGGCTCTTTACGAGGGGAGGAAGAAGTCCACCATAAGGCTGGGCGTCCTCCGCGTAGGTGACAAGGTGTACATCCACAGCAAAGGCCGCATAGTCGCCGTAGCCCACGTGGAGCAGGTGCTCTACAAGCGGGTTAAGGAGCTGACAGACGAAGATGCCGTCTTAGACGGCTTCAAATCCCGGGAGGAGCTCGTCGCATATCTTAAGAAGAGGTACCCGGGGCTGAGGGACGGCGCCATAGTGACCATAGTGAGGTTTGGGAAGGTGGAGAAGGTGGATATGCCCGAGGACCTCCAATACGGGGGTTTGACGCCGGTGGAAATTGCCGCCCTGGCTTTAAACAAGCTCAAGCTCACTAAGCGAGAGCAGGAGATACTGAGGGCGGTGGTGGAGGCGGGGAGCTTGAGGAAGGCGGCGGTAAAGCTGTTTGGCACCATAGACAAGAGGGTTGCGATACGGCGGGTCCTGAGACGCGTGTTGAAGAGACTCCATGGAGGCGTGGAGGGCGAGGCAGAGGGTAATTAAGACGCTGGAGGAGAAGCTCAGCGAGGAGGAGAGGAGAGAGGCCAGGCAAGACCACCACGCCAAGAGGCCGCCGCGGCCCTGCGGCATCACCATACACACCGGGGTAGGTTGTCCCTTGGCCTGCGCCTACTGCTACATCTACGACATGGGATTTCCGGGCTCGGCCAAGCCCTACAAGCTATCTCCGCTTCAGCTGGCGTATGCCGTTGCCACAAACCCACACGTGGCCGTGGGGCCTTGGGGCACCCTCGTGGCTGTGGGGTCTGTCAC
>WYEI01000105.1 GCA_009903905.1 Pyrobaculum sp.
CTCTTAAGTCTACCACCACCGCGTCTGGGGGAAACTCCCCGATTTCTAGGTCCTGCGGCGGCGTCAAAGACTTTATGTATTCGTCGAGTTCTCTCTTGCGCAGTATCTTCATGCTCTTCACCACCTCCTCAACAGCGTCGCGTATGGCCAGGTCTATCTCCTCCACCTCTTCTCTCGTCGCCCACTTCCTAGGCCTCCGGCTGAACACCGCGCAGTACTCGGGCAACCTCGTCGAAAGTTCGTACGTCCCTATCCTCTGCGCCAGCTTCACAATTTCGTCTTTGTCCATGCCTATCAGCGGCCTCAGCAGGGGCATTTCAAGCCCCCTCTCGACGGCGGCTAGGGCCTGTAGCGTCTGCGAGGAGACTTGTCCCAGCGACTCGCCAGTGACGAGGGCAGCTGCCTTCACCACACGCGCCGCCTCGGCGGCGGCGAGGTAGAGCCCCCTCTTAAACGCTACATTCCACAACTCTTCTCTGACGCCTCTCCTAATGGCCTTGGCGAGGGGGCCGCAGTCAGCCACGGCGACGCGGGCGTTGTAGCCGTAGGACCAAGACAGAAGCGTCTTCACCACCTCCAACACGTGCCTCAAGGCAAGGGTCCCCCCGAGATTACAGTAAAAGACGTCGACGTGAGCGCCGCGGCGCATCATCATCCACGCTGCCACGGGCGAGTCGATGCCGCCTGACACCAAGGCGAGGACCTTCCCCTCGGAGCCGAGCGGGAGGCCCCCGGGGCCCTCCAACACCTCCGTGTAGAGGAAAGCCCTCCTCCCCCTTATCTCTACATAAAGCTCCACCTCAGGCCGCTCGAGGTCTACCTTCCCGCCGGCGGAGACGAGCGCCGCGCCTATCTTGGCGGCGGCGTCAAGAGACGTGAAGTTGTGGATACCCCATCTATGGACCCTTACTGCGAACCTTCGGCCCCGCACCACGTCGCCCCACAGCCTCGCCGCGGCGTCGGCCACCTCGTCTAAATTACTAAATCTAACCAGATAGGTGGGGCTCACAGACTTGACGCCAAACACTCTCGACAAGACCCTCTTTAGGCACTCTACATCGCCCCACGCATAAAACCTGCCGGGCTCCCAAGCAATCTTGGCACCGCCGCACTCCTCAGCCGCCTCCTTCATGGCGCTTAGCAGTAGCCGTTCCATCTCCTTCCTAGTCCAGCCCCTCTTTACGCTAAGCTCGCCAACTCGCACCAAGACGACTCTATCCACATAAACCCCCATACAGACTCTTAAAAAACCTACGAGCTTGCCAAAGGCTAGGCTCGCGCCAAAAATACCACACTTTAGCTATTGTGCCCAACACTTCCTTCATGTACGACGTTTTAAAGACAGCAACGGAACAAGTTGACGATTTTTACAGAAAGTCTATCTCTTGTACTTAGGCGCCACATGGGGGGCGTAAGAGCGAAAATTGCTAGACAGGCGGACAGAATAGGCAAGACAAATCAAGAATAGACAGACCGCAAAGGCTTTGACAGGATTGATGAACAAATAAGAGACGGCTTGACGAAAATAGTGCGTTGCAAGAGGAGGGAGTTGCCTATTTAAGCAATGAGAAGCTGTGGCCGAGGCTACGGGACTAGAGGTAGCCGTAATCCTTAAACAGGCGGTCCATGGCGAAGTAATCTCTAAAAGTGCGGTACGCGTTGTATGCCACCTCCCAGTAACGGCCGCTGTGGTAGGCGTCTAGCGCCTCTTCGACCTTTTTCCTAAATTCGTCGTACTCCCGTCGGTCGATGTCGGGCGAGTCGAGGGGGAGGAGTCTATCTCTGTCCTCGCCGAAGAGCCAGCCGTTGTAGCCGTCCTTAACCACCTCAGTCACGGCTCCGTCGCGCGACGCCACAGACGGCACCCCGTTGACGCCAGCCTTCATAAACGACGTGCCCGACGCCTCCCATCCGCTAAACGGAGTGAAGAGCCAGACGTCGGAAGCCCATATGATCCTCCTCGCCGTCTCCACGTCTAGGTCGGGGAAGTAGTACACGTTCTCCATGGACTCAGCCGCCTCTCTGAACTTCTTCATCATCTCCACGCCGTAGTGGTCGTTGGGATGAGCGCGGCCGCCGAGTATAAACACGGCATCTCTATTCACGTCCTCCATAAGCTGGAGCACGAAGTGGGGCCTCTTGTAGTGGGTAAGCCGCCTAGCCCAGGAAATCACCACCTTCCCCCGCGCCTTGACGCCCAAGGCCCTAAGCGCCTCCTCCTTCGCGGCTTCCCGCGCCCTCCTCAGCTCCTCCGGGCTCCCAACCCCGGAGACCCCTGGATGCTCCCACCGGGGGACCTCCACCGCGTTGGTCACCGGCCTTATCTTGTGGCAGTGGTGGGGGAAGGTGTTACACGTGAGCTTAACCATCTTTTTAGACACCACCACGCCCTCGGCCGCCATGGCGAGCCCCAGCTCCGTCAGCACAACAGGCTCCATCGCCATCTCGAAGCCGAACTCGTCTCTGAAAAACCTCCGGTGGAAGGCGGGGTGGCCCCACGGCGCAGGCGTGTGGATGGTAAGCCTGGCCCCGGGATGCCTCTTGAAAAACAGCGCCAAGACCGTGTAGGCCTCCTGCAGGTCTAGATACTTCACCCTCTCCCACCCCACGAACCGCTCCACGTACTCCACAGCTGCCCTCGCCAAGATCACGTATTTGTAGAAGCGGTCAGCCTCGGTATCCTCCTGGTAAAGCCTCCTAGTCGCCTTCACGGCCCAGTCCGGCCCCTCCACCTTTACAAACACCGCAGTCGCCGTGTTGAGCCCATATACGTAGTAAGAGACGGACACCCTATCGCCCCTCACCGTAAACTCGGCGCCGCCAACCTTCGCAAGTTTCTCAAGTGGGTTGGGCTCAGCCGCCGGGATGAGATCTCCGTTTTCCTCCCTATACTTCACATAGCCCTCGGGGTAAAACAGCGTGATGACGGTGTAAGACACGCCGAGTCTCGCCGCGGCGTAGAACTTGTCGGCCTCCAACACGCCGAGGCCCCCAGCGAAGTTCTTCAGAAAGTCGACGCCGAGCTCAGGCGTAATTGAGATAATCATGGAGGCGGAGAGGAGA
>WYEI01000061.1 GCA_009903905.1 Pyrobaculum sp.
ACCCGCGTGAGTAGGTATGAATTCGACGACCCGAGGGGCGCCTCGCCTACCGTGACCATGGGTGGGGAGGTGAGGGGGTCTGTCAAGACTAACGTGGTGCCTGGCTACTTCGCCTTCTCCGTGGACCGGAGGGTGATACCGGAGGAGGACGTGGAGCAGGTCAGGCGCGAGTTTGAGGAGTTCGTGGAGAAGGTGGCTAAGGAGGTGCCGCATAAGGTGGAGGTTAAGGTGACTAACGTCTCCGAGGCGGCGTTGGTGGAGCCCAGCCACCCGCTTGTGGAGGCGTTGTCGTCTGCCGCTGGGGCGGTGGTGGGGAGGCGGCCGAGGAGGACGGTCTGTATCGGCGGCTTGGACGCCCGCTTCTTCATAAAGGCCGGGATCCCCGCGGTCACCTACGGGCCTGGGCCCATAGGGCTTGCCCACGCCCCCGACGAATACGTGGAGGTGAGGCAAGTGATAAACGTGGCCGAGGCCTATTACAACTTAATAAAGAGGGTCAACGGCTAGTCCTGTACCGCAGGTGGCGCAGAGCCGACTTCTTTTCTGCCTAGTTAGCCGCGGGCTGGCGGAGGTCTCCGCGTTATGTGATTAGTTTTTCTATTGAGGTTATGACTATGTCTTTGGCGCCGGCGGCTTTTAGCTTCAGGACTAGGTCTGGGAGGAGGTCTTCGGGGACTACGCTGAAGACTTCGTAAGTGTTGCCTTTAGCCAGCGGGGTTACGCTGGGGGCCTCCATGGCGGGGAGCGCGGCTAGGACGTCGTTGAGCTTGTCGGCGGGGACGTTGAGGAATATCATCTTCCTGCCTTGGGCGGCGTAGTAGCCCTGGATAAAGGTGGTGAGTTTCCTCGTCAGTTCGTGCTCGGCGTAGCTGGGGTGCACGACGAGGCGGGCGCTGGTTTCGAGGACGGTGGCGATGGGGGTTAGGCCGTGTACCTCCAGGGTGGTGCCGGTTGCCATCACGTCGAGTATGGCGTCGGCGATGCCCAGCTGCGGCAGGACCTCCACAGAGCCGGTGACCTTTACCACCCTGACGCGTTTGCCGAGCTCGGCGAAGTAGTTGTAGGCTATATTTACGAACTTTGTGGCGACGCGGGCGCCGGGGGGCAACTCGTCCACGGTCTTGATGCCGCTGGACTTAGGCACTGCCACGACGAGTTTCCCCCTGCCGAAGTTGAGCTCCAAGGCTTCGGCCACGTTTGTGCTTGACTCCACCACGTAGTCGTGGCCCGTTATGCCTGCCCAGACTCTGCCCGACTCAACGATGTATGGTATGTCCTCGGGCCTGGCCTTAATTATGTTTAGGTCCGGCCAGGTGGTGGGTATGACGAGCGCCCTTTCGTCCGACGCGAGGGGTCTTATGCCGACGGCCTCGAGGAGCTTCAGTGCGGGTTCCTGGAGCCTGCCTTTAGAGGGCACCGCGAGGAGCATGGGGACCGTCGTCCATGCGCTCCCTATCCCCGGTGTTTATATAGTTGCCGCCGCCTTGAGCGCCTGTAGGAACTTCTCCATTACGGGCAGGGGCGCGAGGGTGAAGCGGAGGCAGGAGGGGCAGAGGGGCTTGCCGCCCAGCGTCCTGACGACGAAGCCGGCCTTGTCCAGCTCCGCGGCGGCCGCCTCGGCGTTGGGGACCTTAAGCGTGACGAAGTTCGTGGGGCCGCTGTATTTTTCTGCGTTTATCTTCGGCACGACCCACTCCCTGGCCTTGGCCGTCTCCTCCACGGCGCGCCTCACGTAGGGCTCCCCCTTCTCCAGGGCGTTCTCCACCGCCTTCGCCGAGTAGGAGGATATGGGGTGCGGGGGCGAGAGGACGCGGAGGGCCTCTGCGATTTTCCTGTGGGCCGCCACGTACCCCACCCTGAGCCCGGCGAGGCCCCAGGCCTTGGAGAAGGTGCGCACCTCGGCCACGTTGTCGTATTCGTAGAGCCTCGGCGCCCAGTAGCCTGCGTATTCGGCGTATGCGGCGTCTAGTATGAGGAGGCCGTCTAGCCTCGCCGCCAGCTCCTCCACCTCCTTCACCAGGTGGGCGGTGGGGTTGTTAGGGGAGCATACATACACGGCGCCCACTCCCGACCTCGCTAAGGCGTCTACGTCCAGGCCGAGGTCCTCCCGGTAGGTGTGCACCACGGGCCTCAGCCCCACCTGCCGCGCAATGACCCTCGCCATGCCGTATGTGGGCTCCACTATGGCCAAGCCGCGGCCCGTGTGGGCGGCGAGTTGCATGGCTAGGCGGAGCCCCTCGTCGGCCCCCGCCGTGACGACCACTGTGCCTTGAGGCAACCCGTGGCGTGTCTCGATCTTGGTTGCCAGCCTCTTGTTGTTGGGGTCTGTGTAATGGCGTAGCTCCCAGGTCTCGACGGAGGGGGCGACCTCCCTGTAGTACTCCTCGGGCAGGAAGAGGTTTTCGTTGAAGTGTAGCCTGATTTTTGAGTAGCCTACGTCGGGCTCATCGTAGGCGAAGTCCAGCTCTGGCAGACGCATGGGGGCTCTGCAGGCAGGCGTTAAAAATTTTGTCGGAAAAGTTTTTATCTGAGGGGCGCAGTTGCCGCATGGAGCCCTTCGCCGCGTCGCTGAGGGGGCTGGGCCGGCGTGGGGTATGTCGGCCCGCCGCCTGGACTTGACCATGTCTCTGCCGGTGGAGCCGCGGCCTCTGGCGACGGCCGAGGAGGCATGGAGGATCGCCAAGTCGCTTAACTACAGGCACATAGAGGGAACCGTGGTGGCGGTGGCGCAGGATGTCGAGTCGCGAGAGGTGTTGATGGTGGGATATATGGACCCAGTGGCGGTGGTGCTGACCCTAACAACGGGGCTCGCCCACTACTACTCCACTTCCCGGAGGCGGGTTTGGCTTAAGGGGGAGACCAGCGGCCACTTCCAGGTGGTCAGGGAGTTCAGAACGGACTGCGACGGAGACGCCGTGGTGATAAAGGTGTACCAGGTGGGCGTTGCGTGCCACCTGGGGACGTGGAGCTGCTTCTCGTCTCCCAACTCCTTCCGCGTCAAGCTTTAGCGAGGCGCAGGAAGCGCTTGATCAGCTCTATCCCCGCCCTCCCGCTCCTCTC
>WYEI01000188.1 GCA_009903905.1 Pyrobaculum sp.
CACGATGCCAGCCTCCTTGAGCCTCCTCATGAGGGACTGGAGCTCGTTGGGCACCTTCCCGCTGTATATAACCTCAAGCACGGCTTGTTGAGTCGCCTGGGGAAGGAGGCCGAATCTCTCCTAGTCTCTGATCTCGCAGTCAAGCACGGAGTCGCCGTTGGGCACAAACACCGTGAAGATATGGCCGTTGGGGCATGTGACCTCCGCCTCTTCTCCGTTGCTGGACCTTAACGTTGGCCTAAACTCCACGCCGCATATTGGGCATTTAACTGAAGCAATACTATACATGTAGTGCCCTTTCGGCAAAATATATAATGTGTATGGTGGGGGATCCTTTATATACTAAAAACTCAGTTTATAGGTGTTGTAAAGATGGTCGGGCCTATATGCGCTGTGGTCTATCAAGCCGAGGTGTCCATCCCCCGTGGCTATCGTCACGTATCTCCCGCCTAGCCTCCTGGCCTCGCATATGGCGCTCTCCATCGCCTCGTCGAGGTGCTCAGGCCCAGACAGCCATAAGTAGTCAATGTTGAAGTTCCACCGGTTAAGGTAGAGGAGGTATTTCATATCTGGCCCCGAGTACAGAAGCACGTGGTCGGGGCCCGGCTCCGGGTGCCCCTCCGGCGGTTTCTCTAGGTAGAGCCCCGTCGCGCAGGGACGCGACGCTGAGTATATGTAGAGACCTCCCCTTGCCTGGTAGAGGCTCTTCTCGACCTCCTCCGGCGTTATCAGTATTTTCGTGCCCCGTAGCGTGGCGGCGAAGTCGAGTTTCTTTGCGCGCCTCAGGATTATGAGATACGCCTCCTCAAGCCGCGGCTTCTCGGAGGACCACCTAACCTTCACCACGCACCCCTCCACAAGCCTGTAGAGGGGGAAGAGCTCCACCACGGGCTTAGCCCAGAAGAGCCTCAGCCTTCCCAGGTGCCTATACCAGTGGGCGAATTCGTCTGGGGTCAGCGGCTCCAGGCAGACCATCAGGAAAACAGCGAGTTCCGCCGAGTCACGAGTTTCTCGAGTTCAGACACCACGGCGAGCAGAGCCGTGTAGTCCTTGCTAACCAGCGTGGATAAGATGGTGTTTAGTCTGTCGAATATGGCGGCGTCTATCTGCTCCAGATCCTTCTTAGAGGTGGGTCTGCCCTCTGTGGATTTAACCCTCACCGCGATCATGTTTATCGCCTTCAAGGCGCGTCCCAGCTCCTCCACATTGTCCGAGTTGAGCATCCGCTTCCTTATCTCCGTCTCAATCTCCTTAAGCCCCTTGTAGATTAGCTGCCGGATCTTAGGCTCATCTTCTACACTTTTGTACCCTGGGTATACAAAGAAGCGAGGGGCCACGACCACGCGTTACGTTGCATATAAATATCTTTACCGCCAGAAGCCCCACCTTAGGGCCGTGTAGCTAATATAGAGGTGCCGCCTCTAACCTGTGATAGGCTGGATCGACCACTTCGACTACTACGGCCCCGTCACTGAGCTGAGGATGCTGGAGGAGCCCAAGTACCTCACCTCGGCCATAATACTCACCCAGTCTGACGAGGCGCTTGAACACGCGGTACGGGGCTGGAGCAGATTCGGAACCCTGGAGCTGGTGGAGGCGGTCTATGCATATGTACAACAAGCCAAACGCGGCATCCTCGACAGGAGGGGGCTTCTGCAGAAGATACTTGCGCTTCTCCCCCGCGCAGAGGTGGGGGACGTACTCGCCATGCAACGCATCCTCAAGCTGGGGCTGGGCGTCACGACGTGTGACCTGGGGCTCGTGGTGTTGAGCCACGTGTCGGTGCGAGGCGGGGCGCCGCCGCAACCGCCGACGGGTCTTCTGTATGAGCTACGGAGGGCGGACGCTACGTTGTACATAGCGCGGAACAACGAGGGGGAGACGGTTTACGACGGGGAGACCATGTGCATTGTGCCTGTGTCGGGCAGGGCGCCACGCCATCCCCTATACGAGGCGTATCTAAGAGGTTACAGGATAACCACGGAGGGGCTCCCCAAGGAGACTGACCTCTGTGTGGTGCATAAAAAGCTGGGGCTGAGGTGCCTAGACGTCCACATGTTGCTTGGCGATACGGGGTAGCTCCAAGCCTCTCCACAGCGACAGCAACCGCACCGCGGTGACCACAAGTATTGTGGCCACCATGGCCACGTCTCTTCCCAGCGGCAACGCCGCCAAGTAGACCAATCCGCCGGTTGCCGCCGCAGTTGCGTATACCTCGCGCCTAAGGACCGTGGGGATCTCGGCCGCCAAGACATCGCGGACGATCCCGCCTCCTGCCGCAGTGAGGGCTGAGAGCATCGCCACGGTTAGCCAGCAGCCATCTCCCACCCGCGCCGAGCAGTAGGTGGCTGTTATGTCGGCTCCTATCGCCGAGAAGGCGCCGAGGCCTACCGCGTCGGGGTAGAGCACGGCGTCTCTATATCTGCGGAGTTGAGGATATAGGAAAAAGGTGGCGAGTGATGCCAGGATCGCCGTTAGGGGGTAGGGGAGGTAGGTTATGTTTGTCGGAGGCACTCTGCCCAGCAACACGTCCCTGATTATTCCCCCGGCCAGCGCCGTGGAGAAGCCCAGCACCACGAAGCCGAGTAGATCCATGTCTTTCTCCCCTGCCTTCAAGGCGCCGGACACCGCGAAGGCCACTATGCCGACGTAGTTGAGGACCTCCACTATGAGCTCTGCGTGCATAGGCCCAGCAACTTGGCGACTGCCGCCTCCTCCACCACGGGTTTGACCACCTTTAGAAACCTCCGCACGTCTCGGCCGCTATATAAAACTATAAACTTCCTGTTGCCGCCCTCGTCTGTTGTCTCTAGGGGGTCTAGCCCTGCCAGACGTAGCGACACTGCCAGCTTCCTGGCCCCCGTCTTGAAGATCACCACGACGCCCCCGCCGTGTGGGTCCCCAATGAAGAACTCGCCGTGTGTCTCGAAGGCGCCCTTGATGAAGTATATGTGCTCCAGCAAAGTCTTGGGCGAGTATCTGCAGTACCTCCGCGGTAGCTCCGCCCTACCGCCGGACACGGGTATGCCAA
>WYEI01000001.1 GCA_009903905.1 Pyrobaculum sp.
CAAGGTCTGTGATTTTATGCGGCCGCCCCTCCTGAGGTAGAGCATGGCCGCGTCTATGAGCGCCCTGGCGGCGGGGCGCGCCCTAAGCCAAACCCCCCTACGCAAGGCGCGGCTCTTAAGCGCCGAAAGCGACACCAGCGAAGGCACAAACCCCGCCGCCAGGAGCATAGCGACGAACGGCCACGGATATATAAGCGTTTTGGGCAGAGGCGTCGGGCTAACCCCGCCGCGGCGGCCGTCGGCGCGGCCCATCGAGGCGCTGCGGCTTCCACCTCCCGCGTCCGTCGGGCCTTCGCGGCGTCTGCGGCGGGGACAGGTATTTAGGGTTGCGCCATATGGTTTTTCGTGGTCGAGGCCGTTGAGAGACCTCTGCCCAAGCCCTCCAACGAGGGCTATGTGGAGGCCCGCCTTCTCGAGGCCCTCGTGGAGGCCCGTCTGGCGCCTTCTTGAGGAGGGCCTTACGAGGAACGCGGCCGGCAAGGCCTTTCAAGCATGGAGGGCCCTTCTGGCGGCCCTCCTCAGGCTGGAGCTCGACAGGCTTAAGCCTCCCGCGAAGGCCGGAGCGCCGCTGGCTCGAATCCACCGCGGTGCCTAGGGTCCCCACGACCAAGATCAAGGCCCTCGCCAATCTGCTGGAGGACTTGGGCCATGGAGGCGTCTCAGCCTGGACGGACAAGGCGCTTAACCTACACGACTACCAGTACAACGGGCCGGATCCGGACATGGCCCTCTCTAAATATACGACGCGGGGGGAGGCGGCGGTGGACGTGAGGAGGCTTGCGGCCGAGGTCGCGAGGCTGGTGGAGTCGCTCAAGCCCCGAGTGAGGTGGACGGAGGAGCTTGAACGCGCGCTGGAGGAGCTGAGGTAGGCCTTGGGCCGTCGCTGTTCGTTACCTTGGAGGGTGCTCTGGAGTCTGTGAGGCGGAACATAATTGGGCTGGAGGTTGGCTACGCTGAGATAGATGCGAGGAGTTGTCGGGAGAAGGCAACGACGCTCATAGGCTACCTCCTGCCTTTGGCATTTGTATCTCCTGGTATATGTGGCGCCCGTGGCACGGTAGTTGCCACGGCTAGGAGCCGTAGCTCCGGGGCCGAGGCCATCCGCTTTATAGCAACCGCGTTTTTTCTTGTCCATAATACCCCCTGGCGCTTGCCATACGCCCCTAGTACTCCTGGCCGCCTTCCTCCCGATGACTAAGTCGGCGTGGCCGGCTTCTGGCTGGGCGGGAAACGCGGGGCAGGCGACCAAGCTATCGTGCAAGGAAGTACGAAGAAGATGTGCAGGAGATGACGTAAGGCTACCTCGTCGCGATTCGGAGGAACTCTGCGAGACGGTCTCCAGCCAACGGTCTTTTGGGGTCTAAGCTTCCTTTGCTGAGGTAGGAGTTAGACCGGCGAAAGCCTAGACACGACGACAGGGTTATATAGAAACGCTAGAGGATGCGGAGCAAAGGTACAGAGAGACGATAAGGCCTGTACTCGACGGGAATGGTTGCTATTATTGTTTTTATCATTGAGTTCATATAATGGTATGAACCTACCGGAGACTTTGGAATATGTACCTAGGTTCCCTGAACCTATCGAGACGATTCTGGCTTATTTATCCCTGGTGCTTATATTCGGGTGGTTAATACGGCGTATTTGGAAGGTATGGTCTTGGCTTCTGCGTCCTTTGGCTGTTCGCTGGAGGCGGTGGCTAGGTAGGCGTTATGTGGAGAACGCCTTGAAGAGTCTTACCAAAGACGGAATGGAGGTGCCGCTGTCCGGTGAGAGGTACAAGGTCGAGATTCGATGGGCTGAGAGCGAGGGTGTTGATGTTTTGCTCGATGAAGGGGCGTTGATTGTCAACATGCCTTATGTGGAGGAGCTAGAACATGTGATCGCGAAGGCGTTGCTTCTCGCATCGCCGTATTTGGTCTCGCCGTATCTTGCGGCGGTGTTTGGAGGGAAGCTGGCGCGTGCCTTGACTGTCAGCATCGCATATCGCCACGCCTCCCGCGACCTCGGGGTACTTACGCGTCTGGACAATCTTCTGACCTTCTCCCCGCCCTAAAGGGCGAGGGTTCCCTTGGGCGGTTCATTGGCGCCCTCGCCCGGCCTTCAACAGCCCCTCGGGCCGGAGTCATGGGGCTACCCGGGCCAGCACCGCGGGTCACACGCCCCCAGCAGGGGGCCTAGATAAAGAAACGTCTGTCTTTAAAAACTTTTACCATCCCCGCCCTAAAGGGCGAGGCTTTCCGTTATTTGTAAACGGGCTTACAGCCAGCGATGCCGAGTTTAGGGATGTGGTGAAGCTCGTCAAGAGAGCCGAACAGGTATCATACTACTCCCACATTTTTCTTCCGGAGATTAGCAGGACTCTACAAGATTTCGCCGTTACTGAGCTGGACAGGGAAACGTTTAGGAGGGAGGCGCTGGAGCTGTTACGGCTTTTAGCTAACCTAGACGAGATCGATGTGCCGTACTTATGCGGGTCGTATCTCCGCCTTGTGGTTGTGAGAACCGGGCGGCTTGAGAAGGTGATGCTAGATATGTGGGAGCCCTATGTGGGGTTTGTGGAAGGTGTCCGGGGTAAGTGTAGGGGTTTGAGGAAGATCTATGTGGTGTCTGCCGGGGGTGTGATACGTGGAAAGGTCGCACATGAACTTGTCAGTTTTATGGAGGAGAAAACTGGCGCGAAACTCGTTCGCGCCGAGCTTTACACGGGCGAAAGTCTCGCCCTTCAGGGCGGGGATGCGGTTCGTCAAGCTTTTTTGTGGGGGGTGGGCGCATGGAGAACGTGAGGAGCGTGAGGAGGGCTGTTGCCGTGGAGGTGGAGAGCCCGCCGCCCGAGCTTTCCGCCGTGGAGGAGGCGTATCGGAGGATCGTGGAGGAGGCGGCGGTGTATGTGTCGGAGAGGGGGAGGCTGGAGAGGGAGAAGTACGGCGAGCTGTATAGGCGTTTCAGGGAGCTGTATCCGTGGTTGCATTCGCAGCTGATCCAGCAGGCTATGAACCAAGGCGTCGAGGCGGGGAGG
>WYEI01000185.1 GCA_009903905.1 Pyrobaculum sp.
GAGTAACCCTAAGAACGCTAACGGTGCCGCCCTTTCTAAAAACTCATGATAAGACTCATCATGATAAGCATAAGGGGAACCTGTAAGAGAATCAGGTATCTTCCACATACGCACAACGCCTCCTTCAATCTTTGCTTTCCACAGGGGGACAACCCTACAGAAATGGGCTATATGTTCTTGATACTTATCCACGAAAACTTCAAACTCTTGTTCTCCAAAAACTTCGTAAAGCCTTGCTATGATCTGTACAACGAGATCTCCAACAGTATCATCTAAGTGTCCGATGAATCCCAGCTCTTCGTCTAGCTCCTTGCCTAGGCCGGGCGCGATTCTTAGGCCTATCTTCACGCCGTATTTCTCCATAAGCGCCGCGACGCCGCCGTCGAAAAGCTTCTCGCCGTACATCAACCTGAGGTAAGGCTTCGGCGTAAGTCTAAGCGAATATAGGAAGAATGTGAAGGGGTTGTAGAGGGGGAGGAGCCTAAGTCCTGTGTTTAGAACTTCCTCATACGCAACCACGAGATCTCTAGCGTCTCTCACTTCGTATCTCTTCGGCACCATCTCCACGGATAAGCGCCTATACACCTCGTCGAGAAGCCTCTTGACCTCCTTGAGGGTTTTGACCATTTCCGTCTCCCGCTCCGTGATTTTGCCGAGCTCTTGCGGCATCTTGCCGGCCTTAAGCGCGTTGATCAGCTTGTTAAGCGCGTCGAGGCTCACCTCAAAGCCCAGCTTCTCTCTGAAGAACCTCGCCGCCGAGCTCTCGGGGAAGCAGCTCTGTTCGATTACGCCTCTGTCTACGCATTCCTGCCTTACGCCGCCGAGGAGCATCTGGAGGGCGAGATCTCTGTCGCCGCCCCTCAGGACTTGCGCCAAGTCGCCGGAGAGCCGGCCTAAGACCTCCTGCCTCGCCTCAAGGAAGCCAGCCAACGCGGCGTGGAAGGCGCCTAGCTCCTCCCGGAAATACCTAACCCACGTTGACTCATCCCAAAACTCCACAGGCACGTTAACAGCCATAAAGGTCTCTACGTAGAATAAAAAATTTGTTGATGCTGAATAATTCATCTGTTGCAACGGCCCTAAGATGGCTTTTTTAGGCGACTGCCGAAACACGATAAGACCCCAGCGGAACTGGCCCATACAATAAAGCAGCTCTAGTCGTCTCAAAATCCTCTAATGCAAATACCAATTAATTTTTGTTAATGATATACCTTTTTAGTTAAAATTTTTGTCATAAATATTGATTAACCTTCCTTAAAAATTTTAGGTTAATTGATAGAGTTTTTTTAGTGCAGCTATGGCTCTAAGGCCTTTGTTCTTCACTTCCCACATCCAATATACGGCGGCGAAGTCGTCCATTTCGCGTAGGGTCTTGACTAGCCTATACTTCTCGTGGACGTAGGGGTACAGCTTGGCGAAGAGGTAGGCCTTAGCAACTTTCTCCAGGTTGGCGAAGGAGTCATCTATCTGCGTCATGTCGCCGAAAAGTTCACGCCACCAAGTGAGCCCCTCCGCGGAGAACGAGGCTATGCGCCTGCCCCTCTGCATAAGGGTTGCCCTCCTTGTACCTATGCGGAGCGTAATCATGCCCCTCTGCAGACGGAGCCGCGCACCCTTATGTCTAGGTTCTTAAAGGCCTTGGCGTGCTCAGCCGCCTCTTGGGGCACCTCCCTCTCCCTCACGGTGAAGGTCGCGGTGATCGACGCCTCGCCGCCCTCCGCAGTCAACATATTTAGGTACTTTACAAGTTTCTCCACCTCGCCGACGCCTCTGGCGGTCCAATTCGACTCCACAGCCCCGTCTTTAAACACGGCCTCGGCCTTTGCGTCAACCAGCTGGAAGTATCCAAGACGTCTCAACTGTTCCAGAAAACGCAAAACCGCCATCGCGTCGCTACCGACGACCACGAGACTTCTGGCCTGTACGCCCACACCCTCAGCTAACGGCTTCTCCACGTCTTCACACTTAACAGCCGCAGGCGTCGCCTCTGCCGCCGCGGCTGGCCTGGCCCTCCTCTTCACCTCCTCTAGGAGCGACTTCACCTCTCCCGGGACCTCCTTCATCACGCTTATCGCCCTCTCGGGATCGCAGTTTAGAAGTTCCCTAATCCTGGCTGTCTCCTCGCCCTCCGGCAGGCTCCTAATCTCTCTAAGTACCTGCGGCCAGTACCACGAATTTCCGCAGGAGAGCACTATCTCCCCATTCTCGGCCAGCTTCGCCAAAGCCTCTGTAAGCGCCCTCCCGGGCTCCACCATGGGCAGATCAGGGTCCCTATAGAAGTCCTCCCTTATGGTCGCTATGTCGATAGACCCGACGTGACGCAACCTCTTAGAGAGATAGATGTCGTGTAGAAACTGGGCATCTAGCGGGACATATTTCGCGACTCCTTCCAACGCATCTCTCACGGCCTTGGCCACGGCTTCCCTGAACTTAGCCGCGGCCCTCCCCGGGGCCTCGCCTCGCGCCAGCTCAACCCTAAGATCGATAAAGTCCACGCCGTGGGGCATAGGCACGGCGAGTTTGTTGTACGACTGATAGAAGGCGTAGTATAGCTCAAGCGTCCTCTTCTCGCACAACGACTCAAGCCTCTGTCTCTGTGAGGACTCCCTGAGCTCTTCCCTCAAGGCGTCGCACGCCTTTATGTACTTGGCCTGCTCCACAGGCATGCCGCTGTGCAAAAGCACCACCACGGAGTTGCGGTAAGTCGACCTCTCCAGCGCCTTCTTGAGCTCCTCTTTGTCTGGCGGCTGCGCCCGCGGATGCCAGACGTACAGCCTAAACCTCTTCTCATCTCTTATGTCGTTTACCCCGCGGGCAAACTCCTTGACAAATGGAAGATCTATAGCCTTTATAAGCCTCTCGGCCTCCTCCTCCAAGACCTCGTAAGCCTCCTCAGCCAATACGGTGGCTCTCCTCTCCTCCAGAATCTTGTTTATATTCGGCTCCGCCGAGAACCAATACCTGTTGTTCTCCTCGGAGAGATACCAAAGCCTATCCAGAAGCTCTTCAAGCGCCT
>WYEI01000059.1 GCA_009903905.1 Pyrobaculum sp.
GTGGATCAGCCGCCGTCTGCGGTTAGTTTGTTGAAGAGAAAGGGATATAAAATGTTGTGCTATTTTTGGTGTGTCTCAGTCGGTAGTTGAGGGGTTGGTGGAGGGGGTTGGTGGAGTTGAGGCTAGGAGGCTGGTTCTCACGTTGTACGATGTGTTTGCGAGTGCTTACAGGGAGCTTTACAGCTTGGTTGAGAGTTTTGATGAGGATTTGTCGAGGGGGGTTGTGGATGTTGATGAGTATTATAGGGAGGCTGAGGACATCGTTCGTAGTGTGTATCTAGATGCTTATTATCTGGCTGGTAGGCTTAACGAGGTGTTGGTGCGGCATCCCGAACTGCTCAGGGTGCTTCCCGGGGCGGCGCCGATGCAGTCTCCCGATGCTTTGTATAAACTACTTGGCGTCTTGGCTGGTGTTTTGTTTAGGATTGCCTGTGGGTTTGAGGGGCCTAGGAGGGGCGTTCTTGTCTTGCTTGGGTATTCGTATCTAGGGCTTGCCGGGGGCAGGCCGCTGGATGCTGTCGTCTTCACGTTGGCCTCGATCGCCTTGGCCCGTGGCAGGAGGGATGTCGCCGCGGAGCTCCTCAGGAGGGTTGATGTGGATTTAGAGGGCGTTATCAATTTCGCATGTGGTGCGGTGGAGTTGGCGAAATTCCTCGAGGACCGCGGCATTAGTTCGATTCCTGAGTGAGCCTTTCCATGGGTGGGGACTTGGTAGATACAAACGTCGTATTAGACGTGGTGCGCCTCGTACTTGTGGCAAAACCTCTTTATGAGGCTGTGATGAAGGATCTGAAGGATGTGGAGGAGATGCGACAGGTGGCGAGCGCTGTTGACGGAATAAATAGGAGGTGGGTTGCTAGTTTTTTGTTTCTGAGTTATAAGTGTACGCGTGGCGGCGGTTGTTTCGTTGTAGACTTTGCGCGACGTATTGAGTTGCCTAGGGTATTTACGAAATTGTTGCTGGGTGGGGCCTTGTCGGTTGGGCGTGGGGGTGGGTCGTTGCTGGATGAGGTCGTGGGTTTGGCCGAAAGGTGGCTGGGGGTCGTCTCTTGGCGTTGGGGTGTTAAGTCTGGGCTATGGCGATTTTGAGGTAGCGAGGGAGGTGGTAAAGGCCTACGGATCGTGCGGTGCGAGGTCTCGCGAAAGGGTTTTGGACAACGCCATAGACATCCTGCTGGTGGCTGTGGCGTTGAATAGGGGCTATGGCTTCGTAACAACAGACAGGAGGCTGGTTTGCGGTCTGTATAATAAAATCATTACTGGCGTTGGCCAAGTGCGCGGGGGCGATGTGCCTTGGGGCTCCTTAGTGTGTCTGGCAGATGCTAGGCTGGGCGTTGGCGGTGGGGTGCTCAGTGCAAATATATACCTAATCCACGAACAATGTAATCTGCAGTGCTCAGAGAGGGAGAGGTGGTGTTGACGACTTATTTCAATGAGCTACACCGTGTCTCTTCTCGGCGGCGGCTGGGGTTGCGCTGTCGTTGCGGGCGCCGGGGGTGTGGGTTCTCTGTTCTGGTGTACCTTTCCGCCTGTACGGCATGCGGACGCCGCAGTTTCTTGTCTGCGCCGCGGCTTGCCTGAGGCCGTATACACGCGGTAGGTGACGCCGCATAGCTCTAGCCCTCCGGCGCCGTGGGCTCCTGCCTTAAGCTTTTTAAAAAGGGTCTAGATTGTACTGTGGATGTTGAAATTCTTAAGCGGGCTTTGAGGGAGCTTGTGGAGAGGGAGCCGTCTTTTCTCAGAGACCTCATGCTGGATGCTTTGAGGTCTGACGGAGGCGCGGCTGAGGCGCTGTTGGACCTCTTCACTAAACATCCAGAGGCCAGGCTGAAGCTTGCGCAGGTGGTTGCTGGATCTATTGCCGTGCCGCTTAACGTAGCGACAAAGGATGATATCAAAAGCTGAAGAACCATGACTGAGGATGTAGAAAAGTCTAAGTTGAAACGGCGGAAGGACTTGATGACGATTAGAGAGCTACTTGAGGAGCTTGGAATTCACCCGGAGGACAGCGGCCGCGAGATGGTTGAGTATCTGCTTGAGCAGAGGGGCTACAAATGCGTCGCGGAGAGACTGCGTCTAGACGCCGACTACGAGCTGGACATCTACTGCAACGCCGGCGTGCTTACTGCAGTAGGCAAGGTGAAGGTTAGGGCCGGCGGCAGCGACGTGGAGAAGGTCTTTGAGAGGGCGCAAGAGCTGTTACGCAGATGGCCGGAGAAGATCTCCGGCAGACTCGTCCCAGTCCTCTACACGCTATTGGCAGAGCCCTCAGCCATCCAAAAGGCAAGGGAGCTGGGCGTCTGGCTTATCGAAAGCAAAAGAGAAGTCGTGACGCTGGAGGAGGTCCTTGGGCGGACGTAGCCTCGTCCTCTGCGTCTCTTGGAGGTGCCCTTTGGGGTTCTCGAACGTCTCCCCCATCTGCCGCCGCGCCTTCTGTTCTGCTCGGCGGCCTGTTCCGGTCTAGTCTCCCTAGGTCTCACGCCGTGGTGTCGCCGCCTATGGAGGGGGCCATCGGGGGGTTAGGGCGCGCGTCGCGTCTTCCCGCGCACAGCCGTAGGGTGAAGCTCTTTGATTCCGTTTTTCATTGTTGCTGGGCATCTCTGCCGAGGGGCTGACTTACATATCCAGGGGGCGGTTGGCTACGGCGGCCCTAGGAGGTTTTCGACCTCACCTGCCTAGTGGGGCCGCGTCTGGTTGGCGCGTGAGGGCTTGTCTTAACTCCTCCAGCGTCTCTCCGGCTAGCCGCCCCTCGACGCGGGGCTACCGGCACCTGCGCCGCGGACGCTACGTTGGTTGCCGCGTGTGGCGTCTCGACAGCTCGCCGCGTGGGTTGTTGCTGGCAGTTGGGGAGGCGGAGGACGGCGGAGATCCGTGGCTCTGCATAGCCGTACCTCTCCGGAGGCCTAGCCGAGGTCTTCATCTGGGGCCCTAGGCACCGCCGCCTCAGCTTTTCCTCGGTTTTTACTCTTACTAGCTCTAGCGGCGGTAAGCGTCTTCCGCGCCCGGA
>WYEI01000058.1 GCA_009903905.1 Pyrobaculum sp.
CCCTCGTTCCTCACCGACATCATCATGGCTGAATAATCCTGCGCCCAGCCGATGAACATGTTGCCGAAGATCACCCACAGCAACGCAGGTACCCAGCCGAAGAACAAGACCCCCGTGAGCGGCCCCACTATTGGGCCCAACGCCGCCACCGACTTGAACTGGTAGCCGAAGAGGACGTATTTAGACACTGGGAAGTACTCAACACCGTCGAAGTACAGCCTCGACGGGGTGGGTCTGTTGGGGTCTGTTTCCCAAATCTTTTTGTCTATCCACCTCGCGTAGAATCTATATGTTATAAAATACAACACCAACCCTAACAATATATAGGGAGCTGGAGTATTTAGCATAGAGCCAACACGTCTCAACTATATAAGTGTTGAGTTTGCCAAATGACGAGATCTTATCGGTATAAATTAGCCATTTGACGAAAAAAGTTTCATAAATCCAAGCGCGGCGGAGAGAGCCTTTCTGCAGTCGGTACCCGGCATGATTAACTGCACAGATCTTCCGGATACCGTAATTCTCCAGATTCCCCTCTCCGCGGCGTAACTCAGCATCTTCTCCAAGACGTCCTTAGGAGTCGAGCGGTTTACCACGTAGTAGTCGCCTATTTTTCTGCCTGTCCCAGACCTCGACGCGTCGGTTGCCCCAATATCTATTGGTAGCATTAACCTAGTCGCCACGTAGGGGCGGCGGCCTGCCGCAAATGCGGCTAATAGGTTCACTGGGTTGTCCCATGGAAGTCTATTTATGAACATCTCTATTTTGTCGTTGTTGCATAGAAGCGAGATGAAGAGCGAGTTAGGTCCTCCTATCCATCTCTCCACAGCACATCCACAGCCCTTTACTACAGACTTATTGAATCTATGCGCAACGACGTGGGAAACGGCGTACCAAGAGCCGATTATCAATATGAATATAATTAACGCGTCCAGTGGCGACATGTGTGAGACTATTTCAGAAGTAAAATACTTTGCTGTCTAACCGCCTCAGGCCTAAGGCGACAAGCAATGTTTATATACTGTTCGGTGTGTTTAGGCGTGTCCCGGGTTTCTCTCGGCGTAAAGGAGGCTGTGGTTATTCCCAGGGAGGAGGCAAAGGAGTTGCTTAGGCGGCTTAGGCTTAGGCCTTGGCAGTTGCCTTGGATCAGGTCCAGCGACCCCTTGGCGCAAGCTGTAGGGGCTAAGCCGGGCGACGTCCTCAAGATTGTGAGGGAGTCGCCTACGGCGGGCGAGTTCGTCACCTACCGCCTCGTGGTGCCGGGGTAGCGGGGGACTAAACTTTTTATATTATACTCTGTAGCGGGGCGATGGTTGATCTTCTTCCACTACCGGTGCTCACCAGTGCGCAAGATGGGGGGTTCCCCTCCAGGGACGACAGGTGGGCTCTTGTGGAGAGGTTTATCAGGGATAAGGGCCTTGCGAACCACCAGATAAAATCTTTCAACGACTTCCTGGACAAGAAGTTGCCTAAGATCGTGGAGGAGTTTAAGGTGGTCGAGACGGAGATCAAGGGCCTTAAGATCGTGTTGGAGCGGCTGGAGGTGGGCTGGCCTAGGATTAAGGAGAGCGATGGCTCCGAGTCGTTGATATATCCGATGGAGGCTAGGTTGCGCAACGCCACCTACTCGGCCCCTATGTATCTCACAGCCACTCTTTATGTAGACGACGAGCCGTACGTCACGGAGACCTTCTACATAGGTGAGCTCCCCATCATGGTTAAGTCTAAGAGGTGCAACTTGACCAGGCTGAAGCCGGGCGAATACGTGAAGAAGTTTGAAGATGTGCAGGACTTCGGCGGCTACTTCATAATCAACGGCAGCGAACGTGTCATAATTTCGCAGGAGGATTTAGTGGCTGATAGGCCTATCTACGACAAGGGCGACAAGCCGTCGGTCAGATACCTCGCCAAGACCATCTCCACGGGCATAGGCTACAGAAGCACGCTTACTGTGGAGCTCGGCAGAGATGGCGTGTTGTACGCCACGCTTTCTGCGATGCCCGTGAAGATACCCTTCCCCATATACATGAAGGCCCTGGGCCTGGAGACCGACGAGGACGTGGTGAAGGCTGTGTCGGACGACCCCGAGGTCCAGAAGGAGCTCCTCCCCTCGCTCATCGCCGCAAACCAGATAGCTATAACGAGGGAGGACGCGCTGGATTTCATAGGCGGCAAGGTGGCTGTGGGTCAGCCCAAACCGATAAGAATAGAGCGGGCTCTCCAGCTACTTGACAGGTACTTCCTGCCGCATCTAGGCACCGTCGTCCCCGACGAGAAGAAGCAACAGGAAATCAGGCTCAAGAAGGCGTTGATGCTGGGCCAGATCGTGAAGGGCCTGGTGGAGCTTCACTTGGGGAGGAGGAAGCCCGACGACAAAGATCACGTGGCTAACAAGAGGGTTAGGCTCGTCGGCGATTTGATGACCCAGCTGTTCCGGACGGTCTTTAAGCAGTTCCTACAAGAGCTCAAGAGCCAGCTGGAGAAGTACTACGCCCGCGGCAGGATCCCACACATCCAGACCATAGTGAGGCCGGACATAATCACGGAGAGGGTTAGGCAGGCCTTGGCCACCGGCAACTGGGTCGGCGGCAAAACCGGCGTCTCGCAGATACTCGACCGCACCAACTACCTATCCACGCTGAGCTACTTGAGACGTGCTGTGTCGTCGCTTTCGAGAACTCAGCCTCACTTCGAGGCCCGCGACCTGCACCCGACTCAGTGGGGCAGGCTCTGCGCTGTGGAGACGCCGGAGGGGCAGAACGTGGGTCTCGTCAAGAACTTAGCCCTCCTTGCGGAGGTCACCACCGGCGTAGACGAAGACGAGGTGGAGCAACTGCTCCTCAACCTCGGCGTGGTGCCTGTCCTCAAGGCCAGGGAGGAGGGCGTAGGCGGCGCCGAGGTGTACCTCAACGGGAGGCTGATAGGGATACACCCCAGCCCCGAGGAGCTGGTGAACACCGTCAGAGGCTTGAGGAGGCAGGGCAAGAT
>WYEI01000057.1 GCA_009903905.1 Pyrobaculum sp.
GGCGCTGTTTATCGACAAGCCGCCGTTGGCCTCGTAGGTATACGCCGCCGGCACCACGCGGGATCTCGCCGCCAGCCTTATGACGCCGACGCGGCCGAGGCCCTCCGGGGCGACGAGCTCCGCCACGTTTACGAGACGGACAGAGGCCCCCAGCTCCCTAAGTGCGTTTAGGAGAAGCTTCTCGTCAAGCCGGGCGACGTCGTAGACGAAGTCGATTTCCCCATCGCCACACGGAACAGCCCTCTTTATAAATCTACTTCCTAATACCTAGATACTGCCCACAGCTCTTATATATATAGCACATGCTTACCACATGAAGACAGGGGTTGTCCTCGCCCTCGGCTTTCTGGCGCTGGCCCTAGGCGGCCTCTTCCTCGTCTCGACCCTCAGCAACCCGTCGCTGGACTTGTGGATACTAGCCAGAGATCTCGGCCTCTCGCTGGCCGCCGTCTCCACCGGCGTGGCGGCGCTTCTCCTCCACAGGAAGTTCACCAGCGACGAGGGGGAGGCAGCGAATAATTAAATACCTCTACTTTTCCCCACTCATGAACACAAAGCCACTGGTATACGGCCTCAGCGCCGTCGCGGTGGTCCTGGGCCTCCTCATTCTCATAAGCACCATCTCCGCCCCCTCCCAAGACCCGGTCATATTTACGAGGGATCTGGTGACCTCGGTGCTGGCCATAGCCCTAGGAGTCCTCGCCCCCATCTTCATCAAGCGGTTCACCAGGGAATAGTTTCGGGGAACCCGCCGCATTTCAGCGGTAATATATTAATAACAGCGCCCTCAGTACCACCATGAGGTTTAAGGACTTCCTAAACAGCCTCGACGACCCCCTCAAGTTTTACCTCCAGTACAGCCTAAAGAGGCTGGGCCTCACCCTTGACAACGTCGATGGGGAGGAGGCGATGCAGGTGGTGGCCGAGGCCGCCGGCCCCCACATCGCCGAAGTCCTCTACGAGATGTACCTAGAGGTTAAGCAAGGCAAGAAGAAGCTTGTCGCCGTAAGTGCTTAGCCAGCTGACCCCGCAGGCATTCGCCCCGCTGGAGGCGGTTTTTAAGAGGGGCAGGTTTAAAGAGGAGTTCAACGTCGAGGTCAAGCTGGGCGGCGTCCACCTCTGCCACATAAAGATCTTCACCGGGAGGCCGCCTTACTACAAGCCCTGGGCTGAGGTCTTCAACATGAGCCCCCGCTTCGTGGGGGGCCCCTGGGAGGGGCATGTATACTGCGTCTTGCACCGCTTCATGGAGCCCGGCGACACGCTGTATGTGGAGTACGTGGATGACCCGGACACCTTCGCCGCCCTCCGCCGCGGCGTCCCGCCGCGCGAGACTAGACTCGGCAGGTTGCTCACGCTGTGCGGCTTCCGCGTCGTTAAGGACTGGTACTTCCCAGAGGGCTGGCTGGAAGGCGGGATGAAGCTACAGGCGGAGAAGGTGTAGACTCGGCCGCGGGCGCCATCCCAGCCGCCGCGGCTAGACGCGGAGGGGCTTGTTCAAAAACTGTTTATTACTGCAACGAGGCGATCTGCGCTATCTCTCTTAGGAGCGCCGCTAGGTGCGGCGCTTTGGCGTTGAGCTTGTCGATGGCTGTGGATGCGTCTTCCTCCGGGTTAACCCCGTATCTCCTGAGGTAGTGGGCGTGCGGGCCCAGGATTTGGATCACCGCCGCCATGTGTATGCCGTACATCCATTTTAAAAAATGTTCCGTAGTGGCGTCGAATATTTTTTAAGCAACTGAAGCGAGGGGGGCGTGTCTGATTTTGAGTTTCTCCGCGCCTACGTGGAGGCGCGGAACGTCGCATACGCCGACTTCCGCCTAGTCAGGCAGACGGCTGAGAAGATAAGCAGAGGCGTGCCGCGGGCGGAGATGGCCGAGGAAGAGAGGCGGACTGCGGATCTTCTGTGGCACCTGGGGCTCGCCGTGGCGTCTCTAGAGAAAGGGTTGACGTACCGCGCTACTCCTCAGCTCCTCCGCGTGGCAGGTGGCGACGTCTCTCTACTCGCCGTCCGGCTGGCCCGGTGGACCCCCATGAGGCTACTCTTACGCTTCCTAGCCGACAAAGGCGGGGAGGCCTCCCTCGAGGAGGTGGAGGAGAGGCTGGGAGGCAGGATGCTGGAGGTGACCAAGAGGTACCTCCCAGCGTTGAGGCTGGCGGGGCTACGGAGGCCCGTCAAGAAGCCTTACAATAGACACGTCGTAGAAGCCGTTCTGCTTAGGCTCGGCTCCGAGACGGGGCTTCTCAAAGGCTACAGGAGGACAATGGCTTTGACGGAGCTCGCCGAGGAGTTGCTAGAGACGGAGTCTGTGGAGGTGGTGAGGACCGGCCCCAACAGCCCCGTGGTGCTCGCGGCCGTGGCCGCCGCGGCGGCCTCCGGCGGCATGGTCTACCTGGTGTCTCCATGGATAGACAGAGAGGTCGCGGAGGCGCTGGCGCCCCTCCTCGAAGGCAAAGCGGTGGTGGTGTCGAGGCCGCCTAGGGAGGCGCGACACGCCAAGGCGTTGGAACTGCTGGCACAACGCGGGGAGGTTCTGTGCTACGACAAGCTACACACAAAAGCGGTGGCGGGGGCCTCGGCCGTCGTCACCAGCGCGAATCTAGTCAAGACCAGTCTCCTTAGGAATATAGAGACCGGGGTCTACTACCGCGAAACCCCCACGGCGCTTAGGCTACATCTAGAGGAGGTGGCCGCCTCTGGGAGGCCCTGCCGCTCTTCCTAGGGCCGCTTCTCAGCACGCGGCGTGGCGCCGGTTTCCGCGGCAGTCGTCACTCCGTGGGCAGAATGCAGAAGTCTTGAAACTCGCCTCTGTACTCCTCCCACTGGACCTCCACAGCCTCCACCCTCGCGCCGGGGGGCCCCACCTTCGCCCACTCTATCACCTTCTCCACGGCGTCGCGAGGACCCTCGAGCACGGCCTCTACGGTCCTCCCGTCTGACCTGTTGCGGACCCACCCCGCGACGCCGTAGT
>WYEI01000056.1 GCA_009903905.1 Pyrobaculum sp.
TGTTAGACAGGTAAAGCCTATAGACGCCGGGGCGCAACGTAACCGTAGGCCTTATGGAGAGCCCCATCAGCCGGTACGCAAGCGTGGTTTTCCCAACGCCGCCGACGCCGAGAAGCACAACTATGTGCCGCATCGCCAACCTCTCCCCCGCCATATATAAAAGTGAGGTTAAGTCACCGCTACATTTAAAAATACACCAAAACTAGGGGCCATGCCAATAGGAAGACTGGTAATGTGGATAATACTATACGTGGTGGTGATGGCGGCTTTACAAGCGGCGTTCCAGTTCATCCAGGGCATCTACGCCCCTATAATGGACTACAAAATCTACGTGGACATATTACTCACTCTCTTCTTTGGCTGGCAGATAGTAAAGGCGTTTGCAGACGTCGTGGCGTGGCCCGTCGCCAAGAAGCAGGGCGAGGCGGCCGGGAAGGCGGTGTCGAACCTCATGAAGCTACTCGGCATAGGCGCGTTGGTGGCTGCGCTCGCGGGGGCCGTCTCCGGCGGACCCGCGGCGGCTGCCCTCGGCGGCTTCATAGGCCTCGTCATAGGCTTCGCCACGCAACAGGTCCTGGGCCAGGCAATAGCGGGTACCTTCCTGCTACTTGCAAGGCCCTTCAAGATAGGCGACAAGATAGTGGGCGCCGGTCAAGAGGGCGTGGTTGAGGACATATCGGCCATGTACACAGTTATTAGAGACGCAGAGGGCAACAAGGTGCTTATCCCAAGCACCAAGCTGGTGGGCGACATATTGAAGATCAAGAAGTAGTTTTTTCAATCCACACCTCAACTTCCCAATTTTCCTTTGGCACAACCACGGCGAGGGCGGGCCTCAGCCCGAGCTTCTCAAGCACCTGTTGCCTCCTCTGTAGCAACATACGTTTCTTTCTCAGCTTGGCGTCTGTGGGATGCGTCGTGGTTTTCACCTCCACGTGATAAATAGCACCTCCGTCAGCCAGCAGGAAGTCCACCTCGCGTATGGTGTCAACCACAAGGGTCACGAAGTCGGGCCCTCCCCAGAGCCTCTCGTAGAGGGCGGCGGCGATGTCCACCTCAGCCGCCGTGAACGCCTCCACGCCTCTCAGCACCGCGGGGGTTGCCCCCTTCAGCACGAAGCTTCTCAGCTCCTCCAAGCCTAGGGAGAGGAGGAAGGCGTAGGCACCCTCCACGTCTCTCCCCATGTATTTCACAAGCCCCTTCGGCGGGTCTATCAACACCACGGGCTCTCCGCCGTCTATAGCCGGCACAAACCACGACTTGTGTATGGGCCACTCGGAGGTTATGTGCCTGGAGTAGGTGCCTGAGCCTTTTTCCCTCGGCAACGCAGAACCGCGGGGCTCCACCCTCCCCGCCGAGTAGAGACCTTCAAGAAGCATGGCCACGGCCTCGCCGCGGGCGGCGGCCCCCCTCAGGGCTTTTGCGAAGATGTACTCGCCCACGTATCCCAGCTCGGCCCCCAGCGCGTGGAGCAGATTCACCCTTATCAACGTGAAGTAGGGGATCTAGATTTTTTTACTCAACGTACAATTATTATGCGCCTATGGGTGAGTCAACGTAGAGACTTGTCGCAGGTTATGCGACCTGCCGGTCGCCGGAGAAGAGGGTAGCTACAGCATCCTCACGTACTCCCTCGCCGCCGCGGCAAATGCCAGCAGTCCCTTGGGTCTGTACACCTCTCTTATCTTTTTCTCGTATGTCTCGTACCGGCTGAACTCCAGCTCCAGCTTTACCTCCCTCACGGCTCCGTCCCGCGCACAGAAGGCCTTGGGCGGGTTTAATGAAATACATGCCTCCGACCCATCCCTAGCCATATACACCTCCATTGTATATGGGTGGAGGATGCTCATAGGCCTCTGCCTCACCACCTCCACCATCCACGGATATCTGCGCAATACCTTTGCGATTTCGATTAACCTCTCTCTAAGGTCTAGCCACTTCCTAACCCACTCCGTGCCAAACGCCCCCAGCTCCGGCCACTCCCGCAGAAGCTCCTCCACGGGGTCGATCTTGATAACTAAAGCCGGCTGGGGCGGCTCTCTCATCCTCTCCAGCTCCCTCTTGTAGTCCTCCAATATTTGCTTCACGCATTCCTCCACCGCGCGGCAGTATGGCTGATCCAGCTTCACCCCATTCACGACAACGCCGCAGAAGACGTCGTATTGATTAACCCCCATACCTACCCTCACATACTCATACCACACCCCCACATCGTATTTCCCCGACAACTCCCACAAGGCATCTGCAACATTCTGCCTCAAACAACCCACCTCCTCATCCCTCCTTCTCCTCCGCCGCTCCCCCACTCCCCATGTCCTCCTATCTTTTGAGTGAACCCACACACGATACCGCACGCACACCCCTTTGCGGCACCCCTCCGCAGTCAGCACCCCCTCGTAAAGGCACCCGTCACTCGTACACCACTCCCTCGGCGGAGGCTCATACGTGATATGTTGCAAAACCCCCAACCTCTGCGGCAGTTCAAAAACGGCGGCTGTGGTCCTAATCGTTCTAGCGGCCTCCGTCATATCCACTCCTTCAAGGCTGTTAAGACCTCCTCCACAGCCCTCCTCTCGATTAGGTAGACCCCCTTCTTGTACCGCCTCGCTAGGCCTTTCTCCACAAGTCTCATCATGAGGCTGTGCACAGCCATCCCACACCTCCCATCCACCCCGCATATATCCCGCGTCCTCACCGCCACCACGACACCTCTCTCACCACCCACACGCCTCTGTATGTACAAAAGCAGTGCCGGCAGATACTGCCTAATCTTCCAGACCTTCATACCTTCATCCTCCCAGCGGCTTTCCTTATGCTAACCGTCGTCGTGCCCGCCGCCTCCGCCAGCGCCTTCAAGAGGCCCAGCCTCTTAAGCGACGCCAGCCATAGAGCGGCGGCCGCAGAAACCCACGGATTCTTACCAAACAAAACACGCCTATTCCTCTCCAGAAGCTCCACCGC
>WYEI01000055.1 GCA_009903905.1 Pyrobaculum sp.
GCGCTCACAGGTCGGTACACGGCGGCAAGCGACATCGACATCCTAATCGTGGCCGACATAGGGAAAGAAGAAGTAGCCATCCTCAAGGCTGAGATATACAAGGCGGTAGACGCACCTGTGGAGGTCCATATCGCCACGTCGGAGCAGTTTGAAAAATGGTACAGACGCTTCATAGACCGCCTCGAAGAGATTTAATACATCCCCTCCTTCAAAGTCCGGTTGCAAGTCAACTCAGGACATAGAGGTATATTAAGTGTACACAAAAAATAACTAAGTTTTAAAATTTATATGAAGTTACCAACATGGTTTCTGCTGTTTCGAGGACCACGGCGTTGAAGATCTTGTTGGTGTTTCTCGTCGTAGTGGCGCTGTCGGTCCCCGTCTTGTACTCCTACTTCGTCTATACCCCCACCGTAAACGTGCAGTGCGGCATATGCCACACCATGCAGTTCTACGTGACAAACATAAGCGAGCCCCACGCCAAATACAGTTGCCTAGTCTGCCACGAGATCACTGTAGGCGGGATAGGCGACATGATGTGGACCTACGTCGCGGAGCGCCCCGTCCCCTCCGCCGTGTTTGAGAAATACTACCCACGCAAAAACCTGCTCGACCAATGCGAGAGATGCCACACAGATACGCAGAAGCTGGCAATACACCAAACCCACCTCTCCGTAGTGAAGACCCTCGGCACCTGCAGTGCGTGCCACACCATCCACATGCAGAACTTTCTGTCTCAGTCCTGCACCAAGTGCCACCCATACCTAGACACCGTGGAGAAACGCATGAAGATGCACAGCGCCGCCGCGTTGCAACTCTCACTGCAACAATGCTCCAAATGTCACTCCCCCCAGCAGACGTGTGCCTCCAGGCAATGGTGGAGGGGAAGAGTTGTGCCGCCGCTGTCTCTAGGTTGCAGACCTCCACCTTTAAGAGGTTCAGAGCGGCTGGCGATTTTCTCCTCGGCTTCTCGCTGGGAGCTGTATGGGTACCGTGTATACTCCCCTACGCTGGACTCGCCATGGTTATAGCGCTTTCGTCTCTCGCCGGCGACTACGCGTTGCTCTTCGCCGCTCTTTTGTTCTACGGCGGAGGGTTAGCCGTCGCCGTCTACGCCGTGGTTAAGGGAGCGCTTAAATACATCAAGCCTGGTAAATGGGTTGAGAGGGGCGTTGGGCTTCTGTTGATAATAATAGGCGCGTATCTCCTTCTGTCTCTATGAACCTCGTAGACAAGCTCACAGCGCTGTCTCTTACGCATAAACAACTCGGCATAGACGAGCTTTCTGAAGTTGCCAAGACCATACACAGAACGTGTATGGGGACGAAGTATCCGCTCTTTGTCCTCCACACCTGCAACCGGGTGGAGGTATATCTTTACGATGCCCCCAGCGACTTCGTGGAGCTGGTGAAGTCCGGCTACGCGCCGTACGTAGACCGCGTTGTGGAGCACCGCGGTCTTGACGCCGCCAGGCACCTCTTCCGCGTGGCGGCTGGGCTTGAGTCCATGTTGATAGGCGAGACGGACATTCTAGGCCAGGTGGAGGAGGCTTTCGATAAGCAGGTCAAGGCCGGCTACACCCGCGGCCTCCTGAAAACAATCGTAGAGAGGGCGATACGCGTCGGCAAGCGGGTGAGGACGGAGACAGCCATATCCAGAGGGCCCAGGGGGCTAGGCTCCTTAGCGATTATATACGTAAGGCGGCGTCTCCGGCTTGAGGAGTCTGATGTGTGCGTGATAGGGGCGGGGTCTGTGGGGCGGGGTATTGTGAAGGAGCTGAGAGATGCAGGGGCGAGACGCGTTTCGGTTCTCAACAGGAGCGTGGAGAAGGCGGCTCATCTCGGGGTGGAGGTGCGGCCTCTGACGGCGGAAAACGTGGAGCGTTGTCTCAGGGAATGCGACGTGGTGTTTACAGCCGTTTCCGTCTTTGAGCCTGTGATAACATCAGTGCCGCGAGGTGCCCGGGTAAAGTTAATCGTAGATCTCGGCATGCCGCGGAACGTGGCGCCTGGCCTGCCCGTGGAGGTGGTTACCATAGAGGAGCTGCGAGGCATCGCCGAGGAGTTCAATAAGTTGCGCATAGATGCGGTTCGGGCAACCGAGAGGATTGTGGAAAAGGAGACGGGCATGCTCGAGGTTTACCTTAGGAGGAGGTGGGCGGAGGAGCTTGTGGCGCCGCTGCTGGAGCTCTGGGTCGGGGTCGCCAGGGAGGAGGGGAGGAGGGCTGGCGGCGGCTTGGCAGAGGTTGCGGCGTTGAGCACGGCGAAGCGCACGCTGTTGCCGCTGGTGAACTACATAAAGGAGCTGGCGGCGCGGAGCCCTGAGGACGCCTACAGACTAGTGGCTCTTCTAGACGCTGTGTATGGGGGGAATTATTTAAATGGGAGTCCATGAAGAGGAACGTGTCTAAAACTACCGTTCCTGTAGACAGCGAGGTGGCTAAGGAGGTGTCGTCGGTGGCGAAGACTCAAGGTTTTTCTGTGGTGAAGCTGGCGTCTGACTCGCTTAAACTCGCCGTGGAGCTCCTCCGGAGGGGCATCACGCCGACGAAGGCCCTTGAGATGTTTAAACTCACCGAGAAGATCCTAGCCTTCGACGTGGTGCCCGTGCCTCTCTCATACCTCGAGCTCATAGCGAGGAAGTGGAAGATGTGCGAAGACCAAGAGGTGGAGCAGTTCCTGCGGGAAACTGGCGAGAAGTTCGGCAAGGTCGTCGCGGCTGAGTACAGAACCTTCGGGGAGTTCATGGCCACCGCATCGCAGTTCTTCTCCATGTTCCCAGTGGCCAGGCTGTCCTTCAGCAAGGGCGGAAGCACTTGGCGGATAGTCTTCACAGCCACCGGGGAGCTCTCGGTGAAGTGCCTTGGGTACTTCGCAGAGGAGGCGATAAAGCAGTTCGGGTGCTCCGTGAAGACGAGCTACGAGGGGAACATAATAATCGC
>WYEI01000283.1 GCA_009903905.1 Pyrobaculum sp.
GCCCAGGTGCTGGCCACCGCCGCCATACTGGAGGGCAAATACGCGCAAGCCTTCCCCGAGTTCGGGCCGGAGCGGAGAGGCGCCCCGGTGAAGAGCTACCTCCGCGTGTCAGACAAGCCCATATACATCCGCGAGCCCGTCCTCCACCCCGACGTAGTAGTGGTGGCTGACCAGTCGCTCTTCCAGGCGGAGAACCCGCTGGAGGGCGCGAAGCCCACCACAATACTCGTGGTAAACGGGATGTATAAGGCCCCCCAAAAGACTTATTACGTAGATGCAACTTCGTTGGCGATGAAAATCCTAGGCAGGCCGATAGTAAACACCGCGCTGATAGGCGCCGTGGTGAAGGCCACGGGCATAGTATCGCTCTCTTCCGCGGCCGAAGCCCTGAAGAAATACTTCACCGGGAGGCTCTACGACCTAAACGTGAAGTTAATAGAATCAGCATACCAAGAGACTAAGGAGCTATGAGTCTCCCCAAAGCCGCCGAGCTCCCCATAGGCGCCGTAATTCCGGAGCCCGGCTCCACCAGGAGAAACCTCACCGCCGGCTGGAGGACGCTGAAACCCGTAATACACGACGACAAGTGCATAAGGTGCCAGCTCTGCTGGCTCTACTGCCCAGAGGGCACCATAGCGGAGAGGAAGGGGGTGTTCCAGGTGGGCAACAGGACATACGACGTCAAATACGAAATAGTGTACGACTACTGCAAGGGCTGCGGCATATGCGCCAACGAATGCCCCACCAAGGCAATAGAGATGGTGCCGGAGGCCCCATGATGCAGATACAGAAGACGAGATGGGTGGAGGCCCTGACGGGCAACTACGCAGCCGCATACGCCGTCAAGGCGGCTGACGTAGACGTGATAGCGGTCTACCCCATCACCCCCCAGACAACCATCGTGGAGAAGCTATCGGAGTTTGTGGCAAACGGCGAGCTCAACGCGGAGCTCATCCACGTGGAGAGCGAACACTCGGCGCTCTCAGCGGTGGTGGGCGCCTCCGCGGCCGGCGCGCGGGTCTTCACAGCGACATCCAGCCAAGGCCTCGAGCTGGCGCATGAGATCCTCCACATAGCCAGCGCCATGCGGTTACCTATAGTTATGGCCGTGCCGGCTAGGGCCATATCGGCGCCCATAAGCATACACAACGACTACGGCGACGTGATGAACGCCAGAGACACAGGCTGGATCATCTACATCGCGGCCTCGGCGCAGGAGGTGTACGACACCATCATCCAGGCCTACCGCGTGGCGGAGTCCGTCAACCTCCCAGCCATGGTGGCCTACGACGGCTTCCTCTTAAGCCACACCGTAGAGCCCGTGGAGCTCAACGATGAGGAGGAGGTTCGGAGGTTCCTCCCCCGCCCCGTGAGGCCCTACACCCTCAACCCCAAGCGCCCAGTCACCATGGGCCCCCTCGCCTCCCCCGATTGGTACTACGAGTTCAAGTACCAACAAGCCGTAGCCCTGAAAGAGGCCTACAAAGTCGCTAAGGACGTGGACGCGCTCTACGGCGAGAAGTTCGGCCGGAGTTACGGCGTATTGGAGACCTACAAGATGGAGGACGCGGAATACGCCATAGTGACATACGGCGGCGCCGCCTTCGGAAACGCAAAAGCCGCCGCCGACATCGCAAGGGAGAGAGGCACAGCCGCGGGTGTGGTCAGGGTGAGGCTGTACCGGCCATTCCCCACCATGGATCTGCTGAAGGCCCTGGAGGGGGTTAAGGCATTCGCCGTGTTAGACAGAGCCATAATGTTCGGCAGCCCCGCCGAGGGCCCGCTCTACAAGGACATAGCCACCGCCATGTTTATACACGGCGTAGACAAGCCGGCGGTAGGTGTAATCCACGGCATAGGGCAACGCACCATATACGTCGAGGATATGTATAAAATATATACCATGCTGAAAGAGCGGCCCAGTAAAGAAGTAATATTCATGGGAGTGCGCACATGAAGGTCTACTACAAAACCCTAAAGGACCTGCCGCGGGAGGAGCTCTTTGCCCCCGGCCACAGGATGTGCGCCGGTTGCGGCGCCGCCATAGCCATGAGGTGGATAACGAAAACTATAGGGCCAAACGCCGTCATAGCCAACGCCACTGGTTGCGTGGAGGTGACCACCACCCCGTATCCAGAAACCGCCTGGATGCACCCCTACATACACGTCGCCTTCGAGAACTCGGCCGCGGTGGCGTCCGGAGTGGAGGCCGCCATAAAGGCCCTCAAAAGAAAAGGCATGTGGGACGCCGGCGACACCAAGGTGGTCGTCATCGCGGGCGACGGCGGCACCTACGACATTGGGCTTCAGTCGCTAAGCGGCATGCTCGAGAGGCGGCACGGCGTCCTCTACATACTCTACGACAACGAGGCCTACATGAACACGGGCATCCAGAGAAGCGGCTCCACGCCGAAGTACGCATGGACCACAACCACGCCTGTGGGCACTGCCGTGAAGGGCAAGATCCAGTGGAAGAAAGACATCATGGGCATCGTGACGGCTCACAGGGTGCCATACGCCGCCACAGCCAGCGTGGCGTACATACTAGACATGGTCAACAAGATAAAGACGGCGCTTGAATACACAGAGGAGGGCCCCACCTTCCTACACATATACGCGCCCTGCGTGCCAGGCTGGCGCTACCCCGAGAACAAGACCGTCGAGATCGCGAGGCTTGCGGTGGAGACAGGCTACTTCCCGCTGTATGAATGGGACCACGGCAAGCTGAAGCTGAACCCGCCCAGCAACAACCACCTAGACAAATCGAAGAGGAAGCCGCTAAAGGAGTATTTAAAGCTACAGGGAAGATTTGCCCACTTGACGGAGCAAGAAATTGCAGAGATTGAGAAGGAGCTAGACGCGTACTGGGAGTACCTCGGCAAGTTGGCCCAGTTGTAATACCTATAAAGCGTCTAACTGCGACCCGCGGCGCCCGGAG
>WYEI01000054.1 GCA_009903905.1 Pyrobaculum sp.
ACCTAGAGAAGAATTACAAACACGACCTGGATATCGGTGAATGTGTGGAGCTGGCCGTGAGGGCATTAGCCTCCGCAGTTGAGATCACCGACAGCAACAGCATAGAGGTGGCCTACGCCACGGTCGACGAGAAGAAGATGAAAAAGATGACGCCGGAAGAGGTGGCGGCGCTGGCGGCAAAGTTGCCTAAAAAGACTTAACAAAATCTTAACAACGTAGCCAGTTCTCTTATAAGCTCGCCCGGCGTCTTCCCCGCCTTGAAGATGGAGGTGGATATATAAAGTTTGTTGTTTTCTAGTCTTGTGTAGTCGCCGTATCCCGACTTCTTTACAGTCTCCTCTAGGCATCTAGCGTCTACGCCGTCTACGATACACGTCACCTCCTTGCCTTCGCCGTATTCCATGTCGCACTCTAACAACGCCTTGTTGCTCTGAACTACGTAAATGCTCACGACGGCGGCGTCTTGCTGGTTTATAAACTTAAGTTCATAACGCTCCGTGACGTGCCCAGTCGCTACGTTGATTGCACGCGTATACATACACGCCACAGAGGATCCTGACAAGGTAATGAAGGCTCTGAGAAACGTTGTAGAGGGGCGATACGTCATGAGATCCACGCGGGGGCACCACGGCAATGTAATACACATCGTCGAGGTCAAGTTGACGGAATGCGACGCCTTCGAGGCCTTAAGGTCCATAATAACGCGGCTCGACGACGTCGAGTTCCTCCTCATGCTTTCAGGAATCGAGGAGTCGAGGCTATATGTGAAGTTCGACAAACAACAAGCGTACCGAGGCGTGTTAAAGGTTTCGCACGGAGACGACGTTGTATACGTAGAGGTTAGGGGGAAGACGCTGGCCATGAGAGGAGGCATGAGGACGTTTCTGACATCTCTAAGAGAAGCGTTAAAAAGATAGATGTTTGCCCCGGCATGGAACGCCTACCTGAAGACACAGCCAGGAGGCTGAGGGAGTTTGTCCAGGAGCTGGAGGGGCTGGGGGCTCGGTCCATCATGAATTACGTCATATACGAATTCGACGTAGGGGGGCCTTCCCTCGAGGTTCTGGAGGAGGCCGAAGAGATGGCGAAACACGAAATCGAGGAGCTGAGACAAGTGCTGAAGATCCTAGCTGAACTTAAGACTCTAGTGACGTAGACGTATACTTTACGTTTACAGTTTAACGTCCACCACAGACTTGTTAGGGATATCCAACCACTCTGCCACCTCCTCGTTGTGTATCTCCGCTATTAGCTTGGTGGGCTTCTGCCTCAGGAGCGCCGCCAGCGCCTCCGCTGTCTTGCGGGTGAGGCAGTAGTCGAAGTTGTCGACCAGGAGGAGGTCCGGCTTGAGCTCCAGCGCTGTAGCTATGACTAGGAAGCTCTTGGCGGAGCACGGGGCTTTCGACAGCGGCATCTTGAGGTCTCTGGTGGAGACCACTACGCCGATTTTGCCGGGCTTGGCCAGGCCCACGGCTACTGAGAAGCCTATTTTCCTGAAGGCCGTTTTTACCGCGTCGTACGACGTGGGTTTGCGGAGCGACAGGTAGGAGAGGACCCCCGCCAGGTTTCTGCCGTGGCGGTCCAGCGACGTCAGCCTAGCGTTTGCATCTATGAGAGACCGGGGGCTTATGTAGGGCCCCAGCATCTGCGTCTTGACGCCAAGCCTCTTCCTGGCGACCTCTACGAGTCTGTTCAGACGCTCTATGTCCTCCTCAGCCACCACAGATACGTGTTCCTCGGTCTTCACCTCCGGCATTATGACGTCGGCCGACGTCACGGCCATTTCTATCGGCTTTATCAGCCTGTGTGCCGGCTTGGCCGGGATGTATTCAAACACCGCCTCCTCGCCCTTTACAGAGATACTTTGTCTGATGCGCCCCCTGCTGGCGGCCACGGAGTAGGACACGTCGCCGCTTTGTATGTAAAGACCCCAGTCGCCGCCCAGCCTGGGGAGCTTCTTCCCCACGCCTGAGACCACCTTGTGTAGGATTTCGAGGAAGAGCGATTTGCCGGTCCCCACCAGGAAGGTCGCCTCTGCAATCCGGACGGAGACCTTTCTACCGCCTACCCCCACCTCTACGTATTCTATCATGGCGACTAAACTCTAAAAACAATTAAAAATGTAGTTCTGTGTTGCCGCTTGAATTCGTCGTTGAGGTGTTTATATCGCCGCTGAAGGGCTTCATAGCCCACGAGCTGGCCGAGAGGGGGTATTCACAGAGCCGCATAGGACAGCTCCTAGGCATTTCGCAACCTGCAGTTAGCACTTACCTTAAGAACCCAAAGACTTACTACGAGGAGAGGCTACTCAGGGCGGTTGGGAGGAGGGAGCTGGAGAGCTTGACGAGATCTGTGCTGGCGCTGGCGGACTCGGTGGCTGTAGACGAGGTGCTCCGCTACATAAACAACTACGCCGTGACCCTTCTATCCTCTTTAAGGCTGTGCCCCCTCCACAGATCCGCGTACCCCATCCTGCAGAGTTGCGAGATCTGCAGAGATCTGGCGGTCTACACAGAAACCGCCGGGAGGGTGGAAGTTGCACTTGAAGTCTTGAAGAGGTGCCGGAACTGCCACAAGCTGGTGCCCAAGGTCTTATCTAACGTGGTGGAGCTGGGGCCCGAGGGCGGCGTCGGCTTCCCCGGGAGGATATATGTGGAGGGGAGCCGGATTGTGGCTAGAGAAAGGCCGCGGCCCGGCGGGTCGCGGTTCCTGGCGAGGCTTGTGGAGGAGGTGAGCAAGGTGCGTCCCGAGATAAAAGCGGTTGCCAACATAGCGTACACCGCTAAGGAGTGCGTTGAGAGAAAAATGGCTGTGGCCGAGGTGGGGCCTAGCAACAGCGAGGACGAGATCGTGTCTAACGTAGCCGCCGCGTTTAGAAGCGGCGTTTTCGACGTGGTGTACGACTCGGGCGGCAGCGGCGTGGAGCCCAACGCCTATG
>WYEI01000170.1 GCA_009903905.1 Pyrobaculum sp.
TCCACCACGACTACATCTACGTCTTCGCGCTTTAGGAAAAAAGCGGTGAAGAGACCTATGACGCCGCCGCCGACAACCACTATTTTCATGGAGTAAAATTTATACAGCCCTTATATCTGTTCCACATGAAATCGGCGATACTGTCGGTTCTCGCGTTGATTATAGGACTCGCCGTGGGCTATCTATTGGGCATGTACACCACGCCGCAACAAGCGCCCCCGGCGACAACCACAACTACAACATCTACACAGACTCCCCAAACCTCTGGCCAATGTCCAGTGTCTGTGGACGTGATTAAGAAACGCGGCAAGCTCATCGTAGGCACAGACGCCACATGGCCGCCGTGGGAGTGGGTGATGGGCGACAAGATAGTGGGATGGGACATAGACATTGCCAGAGAGATAGCAAAGGCGCTTGGCGTCCAGCTGGAGATACGCGACATGAGATTCGCCGGCCTCCTCGAGGCCGTCAGAAAAGGCGACGTGGATTTAGCCATAAGCGCCATTACGTGGACAAGCGAGAGGGAGAAGGTTCTGGAGTTCTCTATGCCTTACTACCTCGAGTCCATAGTGGTGGTGACTAAGGCCGCCCGCAACGACATAAACAAGGTGGAGGACCTCTACGGCAAGACCGTGGGCGTCCAGATAGGCACCACCCACGAGGAGTGGGCTGCCGCGAACTTGGAGAAGCCAGGCAAGGCCTCTGTGAGACGTTACGACAAGGTGTATCCCTAAATGGTCGAGGTCTTGAGGAGGGGCGACGTCGACGCCATAATTCTCGACAAGTCGATAGCCACGGCGCTTGTCAAGAAGTTCTCAGACCTCAAAATAGCGTTTGAGCTCCCGGGCTCCGCCGGGTACATATCGGTGGCGATGCCTAAATGCGCCCAGGATCTGAAGCTGGAGGTTGACCGGGTGATTGAAAACTTGATGCAGACGGGGAAGCTAGACGAGTTCTTTCAACGTAACTTCGAACTGTTTCTACAGTCCTAAAACTTTAAATACGGCCTTCTTTTTTCCTTTTCCGTGCCTTCTACGAAGCCGCCAAAAGAGAGGCCCTACGGGAAAAGCAAGATACGGTGTATTCGTTGCGGGACGCGGGAGGCCGTCATAAGGAAGTATGGACTTAATCTCTGCCGTCGCTGTTTTAGAGAGGTGGCGCCGCAACTTGGGTTTAAGAAGTACTATTGAGACGCCTCTCTTATCTTTTCCTCGTATGTCTCGTATCGGCTGAACTCCAGTTCTAGCTTTGTCTCCTTCACGGCTCCGTTTGGGTGCAGTACGCCTTTGATGAGGTGAGCGAGAGACGCGTCTCCGACTTGTCCACCGCCACCATGTAGGGGTCGAAACGCCGGAGGAAAACAGTTTAAGACGGCGGGAGAGGGGTTGGCGAAAAGGTTAGTTTAGAGGTGGCGGTGTTTCGTCTGTCTCGCCTAGAGTATCCTCACGTATTCCCCCGCCGCCGTGGTGTATGCCAGCAGGCCCTTTGGTCTGTATACCTCTCTTGTCTTTTCCTCGTATGTCTCAAATCTGCTGAAGGCCAGCTCCAGCTTGACCTCCTTCGCCGAGCTGTTTTGGACGCAGAAGGCCTTCGGCGGGTTTAGAGATAGACAAGCCTCAGACCCGTCTCTTGTAACATACACCTCCACCATGTACGGATGGAGGATGCTCACCGGCCTCTGCCTCACCACCCCCGCCATCCACGGATATTTCCTCAACACCTTGGCAATTTCGATTAGCCTATCCCTAAGATCCAGCCACTTCCTAACCCACTCCACGCCGAAGGCGCTCAGCTCAGGCCACTCCCTTAGAAGCTCCTCCGCGGGGTCGATCTTAACGACTAAAGCTGGCTCAGGCGGCTCCCTCAACCTCTTGCCGGCGGGCTTGAGGTCAGATATCGCTCCACCGACCCCGACAGTATAGAGCAGGTGGCGCAACGGCTTGAGGAGATGGGCCTTAAGAGGGGCGTCCACTTCTCGGTGAGTGATGCGGGTTACCTGTATATCCTCAAGGAGGGCTTGGCGTACGCCGCCTGGCTCTCCGAATACGGCTCCGGAGAACGTCAGGAGCTGGCGGCTGAGTTTGTAGAGCTCATCCTCCGGAGGGCGGAGGAGGCGTGCGGAGGCGCGGAACAGTGCGCCGTCTACGAAAAAGCCAAAGAGATCGTGGAGGAGGGCAAGGCGTGGGGCTCTCTAAAGCCGAAGGGCTTTGTAAAGGAGGTCGAAGTGGACGGCAGAAGGTACAAGGTGAAGGTCATAGACGGAGAAGCTGTTGAGGAGGGCGAAGGCGACAGGAAGTTGCTGAGGATGAGGATCACGGCGGAGGTGGGCCGCGTGGAGGGCGAGCACATTGTGGACCGCGTGGTGCGCGAGTACACAATCACCTACAGCAGGCGTGGAGCCGACAATGCGGCTGTGGGACGTACCTACGCCAGCGCTGAGGCGCCTGGGGGTAGGGAGGCAGATGCCGAGAGGTTCTCAGCGCTTGTGAAGGCCCTTACGGGCGAGGAGCCGAGGGTGTACCGCATGAAGGACAGCAAGATAAAGATAGTATGCTACGAGAGGCATTTGAAGGGCTTTAGGCGCTTCGAAGAGCTAGCAGACACCATAGAGAAGTGGCTGGAGGAGACTGGCCGCCGGTAGGGCGCGGGTTGATTACAGCTGAAAAGGTCGGAATGGATGAAGGATTTTTAAACGCTTTAGAGGTCCGCTACGTCAGCTTGGGACGGTCATTTCACCGCTTCTTACATCTGATGTCAACCACGATTCGCTCTCCCGGACCAAGCTCGCCGCTTTCACCGGCGCCTCCAAGCCCTACGGCTTTTTCTGAGAGAAATGTTTTTAAAGCCTAGGGTTGGCGGGGGGTTATGGTGATGCTTGATCTGCTTTCTAACGCGTTGATTCAGATAAAAAAC
>WYEI01000234.1 GCA_009903905.1 Pyrobaculum sp.
AGTCTTCAAGCTGTAGGTCCGCCTCGAAGGACTCCCTCTGCCGCCCGAAGGCGTTTCGGACCACCGCGGCCTCCAAGACGCCGAGGAGCGGCTGGTCGGTGCGGCCGACCACCGCGTCTACCACGTCGCTGGACATCAACACGGCGCCGGCGCATGTCCCCAGGGTGGGGAGCCCGGACTTCACCGCGTCGCGGAGAGGCTCCAGGAGCCCGGCCCGCCTCGCCAAGAGGCCGATGGTTGTAGACTCGCCGCCGGGGATGACCAGGACGTCTACCTCCTTCAGCTGGGCGGGTCTCTTGACGTACACCACTTCGAGGGAGACGCCGAGCTCCTCCGCAGCCCTTCGGAAGGCCTCTCTGTGCTCCTCCACGTCGCCTTGGAGGGCGAGGACGCCCGCCTTCATATGCCTCTGGTCTGGAGTAGCTCCTCCGGCTTGAGGGCCCTTACGTCTATCCCAGCCATGGCGCCTCTCTCGCTCACCATCCTCTGCGCCTCTACGACCTTCTCCGGGTCGTCCCAAAAGGCGGTGGCGAGGACGATGGCCTCGGCCCTCTCTCTGGGGTCTTGGCTCTTGAAGATGCCGCTCCCCACGAAGACGCCGTCTGCGCCGAGCCACATCATGAGGGCGGCGTCGGCCGGCGTCGCTATGCCGCCTGCGGCGAAGGTAACAACCGGCAACCTGCCCAGCTTAGCCGTGAGCGCAACCAGCTCATAAGGCGCCTGGCACCTCCTGGCGTAGTCCCTGAGCTTCTCTTCGTCCCCCACGCGGAGGGCCGCCGCCAGCTCCTCCACGGCGCCGTAGAGGGCCTTGAAGTGCTTCACAGCCTCCGCCACGTTGCCCGTGCCCGCCTCGCCCTTGGACCTAATCATGGAGGCCCCCTCCGAGATCCTCCGCAACGCCTCGCACAGCTCTCTGCAACCGTTGACGAATGGCACCGCGAAGGCCCACTTGTTTATGTGGTGTTGCTCGTCTACCGGCGTCAGAACCTCAGACTCGTCGATTAGGTCCACGCCTATCTGTTGCAGAACAACAGCCTCGTAGAAGTGGCCGATGCGGACCTTCGCCGAGACGGGGATGGTGACGTGGGCCATCACCTCCTCAATGACCTTCAC
This sequence comes from Pyrobaculum sp., assembly GCA_009903905.1. The sequence continues at coordinate 1,114 of WYEI01000234.1, forward strand.
GTCGGCCATCCTAGCCACGCCGCCGGCCTTCCTCACGTCGTAGGGGAGCTTGTCGAGCACCATGACGCCCACCGCGCCGGCGTCCTCCGCCGTCTCTGCCTGCTCCACGTTAGTCACGTCCATGATGACGCCCCGCCTCAACATCGCCGGCAGGCCCGTCTTGACGCGCACAGTCCCCACAGCCGCCTCGGGGAGGGGCCTCGGCCAGGTGACCCCCGCCTCCCTCAGCCTGTCCCGAAGCTCAGCCAACCCGTAGAACAAGTCTCTGAGCCTCTCCAGCTCTTTAGAGACCTCGGCCATCATAGGCGCCTCTGTGCTATGTACTTTAAAAAATTTAGTAAAAAACATACATCCCCCGGCCGTTATCACGTCTCCGTAGACGGCGTTGTTTACTCTTTTACTTCACGTGTGTTCTTAGTTCCCGGAGGACGTCTCTTATGGACACCATACCTAGGAGAGTGCCGTCTGGGTTCACAACCACTAAGTGTCTAATGTTGTGGTTAATCATCAAGTCGGCCGCCTTAATCACGTCTTCGTCTGGTTGAATGGAGATTAGGCGGGTGGACATAAACGCCTCCACGGGGGTGGAGAGGGGCATCTTCATCGCCAAGGCCTTAACTACGTCGCGTTCCGAGATCACCGCCACCGGTTTCCCGCCCTCGGAGGGGTTCACGACTATCAAAGCCCCCACTTCGTATCTCGCCATTTTCTCTATGACGTCGATTAAGGTGTCGGAGGGATACGCGGTGATGGGCGTCCGCCTGATCAACTCGCCTACCTTCTTCATTCCTCCGGCGGAGGCCACCACACTTTGTCTCCAATTGACTTAAGAGCTCTGTCTTCTATCAGGTCTCTAATTGAGACTACTCCCACGAGCTTGCCTGCGTCGTCCACCACGAGGATGTGACGCGTGCCTCTCTCCCTCATCTTCTTTATGGCAGAGTATATGTCCTCATCGGCCTTTGCCGTGAGCAGGTTCCCCCTTGTCCCCACCTCTATGGCTTTGGCAGACAGCTGAACGCCCCTGGCCAAGGCGCGGATTACGTCCCTCTCTGAGACCACGCCAAGCGGCCTCCCCGCTTCGTCCACCAGCGCGACGAGGCCTATGTTGTGGGTAGCCATTATCTTCACGACGTCGAGCAACGTTGCGTCTTGAGTCGCCGTCAACGGCGGACGCTTGACAAAAGCCCCCACCTTATCCATATTCTAAACTTTAGAACAATTTATAAACATACCTCCGCTAACCCAAGAACTTCCTGTATTTACCGGCGGCGAGCACGTTAGATTCGTTACGCGGCGACCGGAGGAGGGCTTGGTATATGCCGCTACTCCTCTCTTTTATGTCTAGGTAGTCGAGAGCCTCCTCTACTATCTTGACGAGTTCAGGCCCCACGTATTTCTCGGCGGTGGCCCCGTCGTAAAACTGCGCGTCGTAGGTCAGCTCAGCCTTAAGAGTCGGCAGGGCCTTCAGCACTGCGTCCAGCTTGTCTTGTTTCGCCAACTCCACAATGGTGGGGGCGTCGAGGAGAGTCGGCGGCAGACCCATGGCGTACCACGTGGCGGTGTAGACGATAGCCCTCGGCATGTTAACCACCCGGTCGTGGGCCACCACCGACCTCCCATACACGGTCCAGCTCACCCTCTCTCTGGTCGACGGGATGAGCCTGGCGACCTCCGCGACCTTATCTGCGTACTTAGACAAGAGGGCTCTGTAGTTGGAGGAGGCCAGGGTAATTATGGTATCCACCTCGCCGCCGATGTCCAGCCGCAACGTCCGCAGACAGCAGGCGTTGA
>WYEI01000053.1 GCA_009903905.1 Pyrobaculum sp.
CCTTCTTTGTCGGGCGCCCTAAACAAGTCGTTATAGGTTAAGTCGAACTCCCTCACTTCGTTCATGTACATCCACTACCTGAGGTTATATACCCCTAGCAACTAATTTCCATATCTATAACGCGCGTTGAGGCGTTTACACAGTGGTTAACCGCCGGCTTTATATACCACAATTTAAAAACCCCTCTGCGGCCCCCTCCGTGATAACTCTGCTGGCCACGTTGCCGTTTATAGGTCTGGCTACCGCCGGGCTGGTCAGGGAGTACTTGTTCTGGAGGGGCACCGAGCCTACCCCGCCTCAGAGGTGCAGGAAGATCACAGTAGTTATACCGATGAGGGGGGCGTACCCGTGGACCGAGGAGAACCTAAAGGCCATAACGTCGCAGAGGGCGGAGGCGGAGGTGGAGTACCTCTTCGTGGTGGATACGCCGGACGACCCCGCGTTTGGCGTTGCGCAGAAGTTCGGCCGCGTCGTTGTAAGCGGGGGGGAGGGCAAGGGCGCCGCGCTTGCGGCTGGTCTGAGGCAGGCAGGCGGCGACTGCGTGGTTTTTGCAGACGACGACATAAGGCCGGGGCCGCGGTGGCTTGAGTTCATGACGGCGCCCCTCTCCACGCATCACTCAGTCACGACGTATAGGTGGTACCTAGGCCGCGGTCTCTGCCACAAGGTGAGGTTGGCAATAAGCAACATGGGCTTCCCCGCCATGTTGGACAAGAGGTCGAGGTTTGTGTGGGGCGGCTCCACCTCCTTCAGGCGGGAGTTCGCAGAGAAGGTGAAGCTGGCGGAGAGGTTGCCGAGGTACGTAAGCGATGACTACGCCGTGTACTCAGCCCTGAAGGAGGTGGGGGGCTCCATCTGGTTTGCAAAAGGCGCCGTGGCCCCCACGCCGGACCCCCAGTGCAGACCGGGCGAGGCCTTTCGCTGGGGCATACGGCAGATCCTCATGGTCAAGTGGCATGCCCCCGCTGGGTGGTACGCGGGCCTTGTGATTTACACCCTCGGCTTTTTCCTCTCGGTGGTCCTCCCGCTGGCTGGGGCGTTGTTGTCAGATCCCTGGCTACTAGCTGGCCTGGCCCTTCACCCAATCAACCTGGCGAAGGACGTGATACGCGCTAGAGGCGTGAAGAGACACGCCGGCATCTCCGTCAAGATGCGCGACGTGGCGGCCACCTGGGCCGTCGGCAACTTCGTCATCCCCCTAGCCGTGTGGGCTTCCGCGTTTGTTAAATGTATAAATTGGAGGGGGAGGAGGATATGCCGGTGATAGACTTCTATGTCATTTGGTCCGCGTTGAGGGGAGTATTTATCCTCGTTGCTGAGTTGCTGGCAGTGCTGGGGCTTGGCGAGTGGGGCGGCCGCGTGATGGCGGCCCTGCTTTTCGCCACGTTTTTCTTTCTCGCAGGTGCGTTTAAAAAGACTAGGAAAGTCGTCGGCATCTTATTAGCGGTCTTCATAGCTTTGGCGGTGATGCTGGCTATGCTATGACAATTTTTTAATGCCGTCAATGTCTACGGCGTGGTCAGAATCGCGGTAGTTGATCGTGATGCTTGTCAGCCAAGGAAATGCGGCCACGAATGTGTCAAGTACTGCCCAGTTAACCGAAGTGGAAAGGTGGTGTGGATTGATGAGCAGATAAAGAAGGCGGTTATCTCTGAGGCGTTGTGTATCGGATGTGGGATATGCATACATAAGTGCCCGTTCCAAGCTATCACCATCGTTAATCTGCCGGACGAGCTGGAGCGGGACTGCGTACATAGGTACGGCCCCAGCGGCTTTAAGCTGTACCGACTCCCCATGTTGCGCAGGGGGAGGATAATAGGAGTTTTGGGCCGGAACGCGCTGGGGAAGACCACCATGGCCAAGGTCTTGGCGGGCGAGCTTGTGCCGAACCTCTGTAACCCAGAGGGGAGGGCCTCGCCTGAGGAGGTGATCAAGCAGTTTAGGGGGACTGAGCTACAGACGTACTTCTCGGAGCTGTACAGCAAGAAGCTGAGAACCGTCCACAAGATTCAGTACGTCGAGCTCATCCCCATGTATCTCAAGGGCTCGGTGGCGGACGTGGTGAAGAAGGCCGGCATAAACGAGCAGTTGCTACAGAGGTTCGGCTTGGATAAGCTTCTAGACAGGAAGGTGGAGGACCTCTCGGGCGGGGAGCTACAGAAGCTCGCCGTCGCCGCGGCTCTTTCGAAGGAGGCCGACGTATACATCTTCGACGAGCCAGCCACACATCTAGACATAGTGGAGAGGGTTAGGGTGGCCGACGCCGTAAGGGAACACACGGCGAATAAATATGTGCTTGTGGTGGAGCACGACTTGACGGTTCTCGACTTCTTGGCGGACAATATAGTTATTGTATACGGCAAGCCGGGGGCCTACGGCATCGTGTCGCATCCGGCGGGGGCAAGGGAGGCCATAAACGAGTACCTGGCGGGTTACATATCCTCAGAAAACATGAGGATCCGAGACAGGCCCATCAGGTTCGAGAGCAGGCCGCCCGAGAGGAAGACCGGCAAGGCGGCGCGCCTCGTCGAGTGGGAGGACCTCTTCGTGGACCTCGGCGGCTTCCAGCTGGAGGTCTCCTCCTCCTACATAGCCAAGGGGGAGGTGGTGGGCGTCGTGGGGCCAAACGGCATTGGGAAGACCACCTTCCTCAAGGTGCTCGTAGGCGAGGTGAAGCCGGCGAAGGGTTCGGTCAACGGAACTGTGAAGATTAGCTACAAGCCTCAGTCCATCAGGGACATCGCAGCGAAGAACCAAGAGACGCCGGTAAGCCTGTGGCTCGCCCAGCAGGCCGGCGACTACTCAGACAACCCCATATGGCCCGACCTCAACAGCGGCTTCAACTTGGCGCCTCTCCTGGAGCGGAGGATGGGGGAGCTCTCCGGAGGCGAGCT
>WYEI01000242.1 GCA_009903905.1 Pyrobaculum sp.
GCCCAGTAGCCTAGTGTGAGGGAGAGGAGGTAGGGGAGGCCGTATTTCGCCTTGACCCAGCCCTGTACCTCCACCTTTGCGGGGTCGTACCGCTCCATGTCTTTTACATCGCCTACGATGAACTTGAGGGGGTTCTCCGCGAACTCCTCCCGGGATACACATATGTGTGTCAGCCTCTCCAGCGTCTTCATCTTGCAGGGGCGGCCGCGGTTTTTTAGGTAGAGCCACAGCATTGTTGCGGGGAGAAGTAGGGAACCGGCCATGACAGCTATGAAGGGCGCCGGGAGGAAGGCCAGGGGCGGCGCCGTGCTGATCAACGCCAGAGCGAGCGAGTCCGCGTAGCCTGAGCCGAGCAACCGCGTCAAGAGGGCCAAGACAGCACCCACGGCTAGAGAGAAGAGGTAAAGCGGGCTGTGCCAGTTTAGGCTGATAAGCACGGCGGCTGGCACGGCGGCCGCGGCGAAGATTTTGACGTCGATTTCGCGCGTCTTTACGTCTTGCCAAGCGGCGAGGCTCAGCAAGGCCCCTATCGCCAATACAGCCGCCTCCTGTATCATTGCTGGAGGCGGCGCTTCAAGGCGTCTATACGCGGTGTCGCCAGCGGGTTTACCCCCCTCGCTTCTGCTAGTTTAATAGAGGCAATGCCTACCTCCCTCAGGAAGGTGAGTATTCCGCGGGGATGCATCTCCACTGTGTATTGGGTGCCGCCCAGAATCTCCAGCGTTGCCTTTACTCTTTCTTGGTGTTCAGGCGGTATGTGGGGGCTCGCGAGGGCCACCACGGGTCTCTCGGCCCCCTCTATCCAGTTGTGGTGAGCCTCTGGCAGTATCTCCACGGAGGGTTCTATCTTGCTGTTTTCGTTAAACTCGTTCTTGACGCGGAACGCCACGCCTCTCATGCTCTCCGGCGCAACAACCGTGGGCCTCCTCTGGAAGTCCTCCACCAGCCTCTGGACGATGCCTTCGTTTACAGGCTCCAGCGTGGTTGGTACCTCTACGTCGATGCCGTAGATCTTCTTGACCACGTGAAGAGCGGCTATGAAGAGTTGCGGCAACGCGGCCCGCGGGGCGCTGGACTTCGGCACAATTACGGCGGGGACCCCCATCTGCGCCAGCTTGCCACCCGTCGTTATCGCAACTGCGGGCATCCTCCTCCTCTTGGCGTACTCCACAGTGTGCAACGTCTCCGCCGTGTTGCCGGAGTAAGACACCGCTATCAACAGCCCGTCACTGGACCTTAGGAAGTAGTCCTTGACTGGTATCACCTCCACGTCCCAGCCCCACACAAGGGAGAGGTCCCTCAGCAGATCCCCCACGACGCCGGAGCCGCCCATACCGCTGACGTAAAGCCTAGGCCTCGGGGTTATCTCCACAACTTCGCCGTCTATGGTGTAGGTGGTCGGCACCTCCACGTGTCTGAGGAGGTGCCTCTCCCAGTTTAGGTAATCGTTCAACATGGCGCTCATGGTATGATATGCCATACTGCTTTTAAATTATGCAGAGATGAGTAACGTGCCTCGTTTCAGCGTGGTGATAAACGGCGTTGAGGTCGTCAGAGAGTGGGGATGGGACAGGGTCTTTGAAGTTAAGGAGAAGCTGAAGCGTCTGGGGTTTCGTTGGGATGGGGCCTCTTGGCGCGGCAAGACGCGCGACGTCGGCGTCTTGGCTAGGCTTAGGGAATTGCTGGGGCTGACCGACGAGGAGTACATGAGGATATTCTCGACTCTTGTCCACGACTCCTCAGGCGGCGTTGTAGCGGTCATGGGCCAGCTACCGGAGGAGCTGAAAGAGCATGTCCTCTCTAGCGATGGAAACATCCATCTGGTCTCTCTTTCGGGCTTCCTGCGGAGGTTTGTTGCGAAGGATGCAGGAGTTGCCAGAGCTGCCTCTTTCGAGGAGTTTGTAGAAATGGGCGTGGAGAGGTTGCGAGGGCTGTTGAGGGGGGTTCAGGTCCTGGGCGATCTAGACACAGCGCTGAGGAGCGCCCGGGAGTTCGTCTTGGCGTCGGATAGGCTACGGGAGCTTTTTGAGAGGAGGAGGAGCTGGAGGGCGGCTGTGGTGGGCCCCAACTACGCCAGGCTCAACTTCTTGGCGTCAGGCCTTCTGAGGCGGCTGGCCGAATTTAGACTGAAGTACAACGTCGTAACTAGGGAGGGGGAGCTGGAGCAACGTGATCTAAAGCTGGTGGCCGTGGCCCAGGAGGGAGGCACATACGTGGTGAGGTTTCCTGTGTTTGTGAGGAGCCGCGTGGTTGAGTTGCTGAGAGGGTTGGGGTATGTGGTTGCGGAGGAGGGTAGGGAGTACCCACGGGTAGCTTACAAGAGGCAGTTTACCCTCTTTCCGTTTCAAGCAGAGGCTGTGGAGAACTGGGTCGCGCATGGGATGAGGGGGTCCGTCGTAATCCCGACAGGCGGGGGGAAGACGTTTATAGGCCTTGAGGCGATGTACAGAGCGGGCGTCTCTGCGCTTGTTTTGGTGGTGACGCGCGAGCTGGCTCTTCAGTGGGTGGAGCGCATAAGGAAGTTCCTCGGCGTGTCGCCCGGCATGTTGGGCGGCGGGGAGAGAGACGTGAGAGACGTCACAGTGGCTATTTACAACTCCGCTGTGAAGTACCTAGACGAGTTGGTCGGCAGGTTTGGACTAGTGGTGTTTGACGAGGCGCATCACGTACCTGCTGAGACCTTTAAGGAGGTGGCGCTGGGCCTCGACTCGCCTTATAGGCTGGCCCTCTCCGCCACCCCCGAGAGGGAGGACCGGAACGAGCACTTGATCTACGAAGCGGTGGGGCCGCCTGTGTACAGAGCCTCATACCGATCGATGGTGGAGGCGGGCTTGGTGGTGCCGGTGGAGCACTACAGGATCTACGTGAGGATGAGCAAC
>WYEI01000010.1 GCA_009903905.1 Pyrobaculum sp.
GCCATGTAGTAATACACCCACGCCGTCGCCCCGTTCTTACCCCCCACCATCTTCATCCGCCCCTCCACCCTCCTCGCCACCTCCCCCACGGCGGCCTCCCAAGCGGCGTCAAGCTCAAGCGGTCTCTCGCCGGCCCGCCTCCTCCACGCCGACACGTAGCCCCCTAGCACCGAGGCCTTCCCCCTAGCTACCACGCTCTCCTCCGCCTCAGTCTCCACGGGGTAGGCCGCGACAAGCGTCATGCCGCCCCGCCGCCACAAGGCGTCTATAAGGGCCTCCCAAGACTCCGGCTTCTTAGCAACATAATACACCACCAGGAGGCCGTCCTCCTTCAAAAACCGAACCACGTTACTGAAAGCCCTAGACAGCAGGTCGGCAAAGGTCACCCTCATGCCGAAGTGCTCCCACCGCCCCTCGTTCTCGCTCACCTCCCTAGGCGCAAACCTCTGCCACTGCGTAGGTATCTCGATGCCGAACTCGTCGAAAAAGGCCTCCGGCAGGAAACGCGGCCGCAACTCGTCGCCCTCCACGCCGCTTAGAGCCCGCTTAAGCCACACGTAGTAGAAGTCGCTCAGCTCCGCATAAGGCACGTCATCCGCATACGGCGGATCAGTAACCACAACGTCAAATCTCTCCCCCTCAAGCCTGGAGAGCTCTGTAGCGTCGTCTAAGATAACAATTGATTTGCCCAGACTAGTGGTAAGAGTGGAAGCCAAGTATTTTAAACTTTCAACGATATTTGTTATAGTACCACTATAGGCAAGCGGGAGGGGCGTACTTGGTTTTATCTCGCACCAATTCCACTGCATAGCGATACCTCTCATAGACAAGGAATGTGCTACCTTATTCCAGGACCACGAACCTGGGTTCCATAATGTTGCAATGCTGTTATAATCAATAAACTTCATTAGTGCTACTGCTAAGTACGTCGTCACGGACTCGGCATATTTCCTAGCCTCCTCTCCGCTGGCGCCCTCCCTTAGCTTCTCCTCCTCGGCGAGGTGGCCGGCTTCCCTAATTAGCTTCACCAGCTTAACGAGGGTCAAGAGCTGGCGCGGGTTGAAGAGCTTATAGAAATTTCTAAATATCGAAGGGATTTCGCCAAGAGTTGTGCAACCGTACGGTGTCATAGACTCTGTGGGTATGTCTGGGTCTCCCCATATCTTTTTGAGCTCTTCGGCGGCTTTCCACAGCTTCTCCACGTCTTGGGGCGTGGCTGGCTGGAAATTTAGGTCTCCGTTTTCTATACGCACTTTGGCCAGTAGGGTGGGGCGGGCGAGGGAGTTTTTTAGGTCTTCTAGCGTGATTTCGCCTTTTAGGTACCGTTCGTAGTTGGCGTTCCACTGCCTAAGCGCCCACTTGACGTACCAGTCGCCCTCGCTCTTCTTGCCTTTGACGAGTTTGCCGTTTACCACGCGGTGGTTTATCTCGGCGCGGCAGTGGAGACACTGCGCTGTCTCGCTTCTATTGTTAACATTTTTCGGGGGGATGTTGTATTTTCTGCCGCCCCACTCCACAGAGCCGCCTCCCCCCTCCTCGCCCCTGGTTGAGACCTCGGCCCTCAGCTCGTCGCAGGAGCCGCCCCCCTCTTTTCTGCACTCCTCGTTTAGGTCCCGGATCTCGACGCGGCCGTCCCGCCACTCCATCCAGGCCAGCCGCTCGTAGCCCTCCTTGCCTTTCATCCTGGCGAGCCACCAGTTGCCCACCAGCGGCGTGTGGCGGCCGCACACCGGGCACTTGACCTCCCAAGTGCCGATGTAGACGTCGGCGTCGTAGAGCTCCTTAACCGCTGGGTCCTCCCTGAGCCTGCCGATTATCCATGAGCCCCACTTCTCTACGTCCTGTGGCTTCACCCGGCGGGGGAACTCCAGCACCGCCTTGAGGAAGACGTATGCCGTGGGGAGGAGCTCCACGGCCACCGCCTCGGCCCCCAGCCTGGCGGCCTCCAGCGGAATCGAGCCGAAGCCGGCGAAGGGGTCAAGCACCTTCTTGCCCCGCATCTTCTCCACCAGGCGGGACGCGGGGTTGCAGGCGTGGACAGTCTTGCGGCTGTGCCGGCAGGGGAAGAGGTCGTTTAAGAACTGCTCCGGCGTCTGGTACGCATCCGCCGGGAGCAGAGACGCCGCCACCACCGCCCTAGCCCCAGCCAGAGGCTTCCGCGTCCACCAAAACACCATCTCCCAATGCGGCGGCCGCCCCGGCCCCTTCTCCACCGCTGAGTATTCGTTGATCGCGTCGATGGGTATTCCCCTCTCAAGGAGGGTCTCCATGTATAACTCTCCACGTTTAAATCTAGCTAACCTGACCGATAGTGATATAATACCTGAAATATATTGTTACACATGAAGTGTCCCTACTGCGGCTCTTCTAACGTGGAGAGGGTGAAGGAGTGGGATATGCCGAAGATGGGGTACCACGTGACGCATTACATCTGCAGAAACTGCGGCGGCCGCTTCAACCACTACGTGGGCAGGGGGAGGGAGTTCGTGTTGAGGGTGGGCTTTAAGAGGTGAGTCTTTTGTGTAGGTTGTAGAGCCAGGCTATCGTTTCGAACCTTATGCGGAGTAGTTTGTAGTATTCTTCGCCGGTTTTGGCCTCTTGGTTTTGTGACTTCTGGTTTATGGCTAGTTCGAGTTCTAGGAGGTCTGTTTTGCCGAATATTTCGCGTCTTATGGCGGTGAGGGAGAGGGGTCCCTCCACATGTTTTTCTAGCTCTTTGGCGAGGTTGATTACTGCGTTGCGGTTGATCCACGGCGGTAGCCTCGTCTCTTGTAGTTTTTTGTCTTCGCCGAAGTATACGACGGCTTCTGCGAATTTGTCTGCCGCCCGGCGTACTGCCTCTTGTAGGGCTTCTGTGGCTGTG
>WYEI01000163.1 GCA_009903905.1 Pyrobaculum sp.
GCGTTGCTAAGGCGATGCAGAACGTCGTGGAGATTGCGCCCGGCGAAGTGAAGACCGTGGGAAATGTAAAGATGGCGGCGTATCCTGCCTACAATATAAACAAGTACAGAGACCCGGCGCGCGGCGTCGTCTTTCACCCAAAGCAGGACGGGAGGGTGGCCTATCTCGTGGAGTTAGGTGGTGTGAGGATTTTCCACGCTGGTGACAGCGATTTTGTGCCGGAGTTCAGAGATGTAAAGGCCGACATCGTGCTTGTGCCCGTCTCAGGTGTATACGTGATGACTCCGAGCGAGGCGGCGGAGTTTGTAAACACGGTGGAGCCTAAGGTCGCCATTCCGATGCACTACGGCTCTATTGTGGCGTCTGAGAAAGAGGCCCAGGAGTTTAAGAAACTCGTAAAACCAGGTATCGAAGTTGTGGTTCTACAGCGCGAAATATGAGGGCGGCCAGCAGAGCCGCAATTATTCCTAGGTAAGCTCTTAGAAATTTCTCTATTTTTACTACTCTTATCGCAGAGCTGTAGGACGCTACAAGCATTGCGGAGTACGCCACTAGGGTAAAGGATATTGGGATATGGGCCAGTATGCCGATGAGCGCACCTGTGGCGACGGAGAGGTTGATCGACACGGCGGTTCTCTGTCTAAGCGCCACGAGGTCTGCGGCCCAGCGCGAAAAGCCGAGACCTAGATAGGTGCCCATAGCTATGGCTGAGGCTGTGAGGACTATGTTGCGGGAGAAGAGGGCTACGTTGTTGTAGCCGAAGGCGTACATAACGGCGAAAAGCGACAACAGAGAGAGGGCGCCGCTTCTTTTGGCGAGTCTGCACCACATATATGCGATGAGCGAGGCGGCGGGTGAGGTCAGCCAGAGCGCCACGGCTTCGGGCCTGAGGGAAGATATGGCGTAGCTCACAACCGACACGGGGAGGCTTATCTTCGCCATGGAGAGCAGAAAGTATAGGACGGCTATGTAGAGAAATGTGGTGTGGCCTATCTGCAGAGGGTGCATAGAGCTTGTGGCTACCCCGAGCAGTTGGGCGACCGTTGCGACGACCAAGGCTTTCCTCGGCCCCACCCCGGTGCCCCACGCCGTGGGGCCTAGTAGCACTAGGGAGTTGTTGTAGATTAGGAGCAGAGCTAGGATGAAGGCGTATATATCCTCTATCACGTAGAGGCCAGCGCCGTGGCTAGGTGGTAGGCGGCGTCTTGTATGTTGTCTGCTATTTTATCCGCCGTGTAGACAAGCGAGACTAGGTGGTTAAACTCCACGGCGTTTAACTCGATGCTGTATATCTTGTCGAGGATGTTCTCTTTTATCTCGTCTATTTCCTCCTCTAGTGAGGCTATGAGGCGGGCGTAGCGTCTTATTTCTTCGTCGTTTCTTGCGTTGAGCATGTTCTGCAGATATTCGAGCATGGTTTTTGAGAGGTGGAGCATCTCCTTGACTTCTGCAGACACCACAGCGTAGACTTGTTCATTAGACCAGAGGTGGTGTCCTCTTTTGACTTCCTTGATCGCGAAGTATATCATGTCTAGTACATTGTCGACGTTGTCTAGCATGACCATAACCACGTTGGCGATCGTCGGCACCACGGCTCCCTGCGTCACCTTATCCATGAGGTCTCTAACGATCTCGTCGCCTTCTCTCTCCAGAGCCGTCACCTTCCTTACAGCCTCATCCACGTCGCTTTTCTCTAGCGATTTGTTTAGTATCAATCCCTGAAGTATGAGAAGCGACTCTTGTGAAAGAGCTATGTGGTCCTTTACCTTCTCCTTGACGGATTCAAGACCTGTGGAGAAGAGCCTCTTAAGTCGTTGCACTCTACCCTACTTTCACCTCATTTATTAACTTCACGTCTGACCCACCGCGCAAATGCCTGAATAGGCACGTAGACAAACCGAAACTCGTCTCTCCACGTCGGCATGATACTGCCTCTAATGGGGATCTTGGCGCCGCAGAACTTGCACCGGTACTCCCCGCCCCGCTCCCCCAGATTTATCTCCAGAATTGAGAAGCCCCTCCTCCTTATCACCACCCGTCCGCATTCTGGGCAGTACGTGTGCTCATACCTGTGGCCTGGCACGTTGCCCACGTATGCAAACCTGGCGCCCTCCTCCTTAGCCACCTCCACGTGCCTCTCTAAAGTCTCCACGGGGGTCGGGGGGAGGCGTTGCAGGTTGTAGTCGGGGTGGAAGCGGAGGAAGTGTATCGGCACGTCGGGTCCCAATATGTCTATAACGCGGCGGACCAGCCACCTGGCCTTCTCCAAGTCGTCCCCTACCTCAGGCACGACTAAGTCGGTTACCTCAACCCATATGCCGCGTCTTCTCATCTCCGCTAGAGTTTCGAAGATAGGCTCAGCGTCCGGCACAAAGACGTATTTCCTGAGGAACTTCTCGTCGGCGTTGCCCTTGAAGTCCACGGTGGCCGCGTCGAGGAACTCGCCGGCGTACTTCACCGCCTCCGGGGTCATGTAGCCGTTGGTCACGAAGGTGTTGAACAATCCGCGTTGACGCGCCAAGACGCCTACGTCGTGGGCGAACTCCATAAATATGGTGGGCTCGTTGTAGGTGTAGGTGATGCCGTGGGCGCCGTAGCTCTCGGCCAGCTTCACCAACAGCTCCGGCGTGGTCTCGAACCCCTCCGCCCTCCTCCTCTGGCTGATCTCGAAGTTTTGACAGTACTGACACGCCCAGTTGCAGCCAAAAGTCGAGAAAGACAACACCATGGCGCCGGGGTAGAAGTGTGTAAGCGGCTTCTTCTCAATGGGGTCCACAGCAATCGCCGAGATCAAGCCGTAGACGTCCAGCCACAGCTTTCCGCCCCGTACGCTCCTGACCCCGC
>WYEI01000021.1 GCA_009903905.1 Pyrobaculum sp.
GCCCTGCGAAATCGCTAAGAGAAGGCTAGACTTTATAAAAGTGGAGGGGGAGGAGGTGCCGGAGGTCGAGGCGCTGGGCGTGGATAGGGTTATCTACGCCTTCTGCAAGGCGACCGGCACCATAGTAGCTCCGTATTTCTAGACGCGGCTTAAGTTCAGGGAATAGCTGGACGACACAGAGCCTATATTCACGACGAGCCCGACGCGCTGTGGCTGTCCACCGCTGGCTGTATGAATATAAACGGGCGCTTATCGGCAGTTCTCGCTTTTACTTCAACAGGCTGTACTACCTCCGCGCCAGCTGGCGGTGGACAACTTCCTCTCAGGCGCCTACTGTTCTTCGCACGGGATACGCCACCTGTTGCGGCCGCGTCGGGAAGAGAGACGCCGTTGGCAACCTCGTAAGGAGCTCCCAAGCTTATTGTTCTCCTCATGAGTCTCCAGTCGGAAGCCGCGGCATCGCGCGTACAGCGATGTGCGCATCTTGCCTAAGGAGACTTCGGCCAGTCCTGATACGTGAGGCGCACAGCTTCGAGACGTGTCCTCTCAACCACGCTCCGCCGGCGGTCTCCACGCCGCTTCTCGCCACGTCGTTTTGTATGGAGGGGGGAACCCGACGACGCAGGCATCAACGACCACCGCGTATACCCCGGCCACGCGGTCAGCCGCCACCCCGGCGGGATCCTGCCTCCTCCGCCCTGTGCCCGTCCACCCTACAGGTGGCGCGGCGGGGCGGCTTGGCATATACGTTTGACCAATGTCTTCGATCTGCCGAGTATCAACGTGGCTGCGGCTCCGGCGGCTCCTACTGCCAGGGCGTATACGGGATGTGCGGGGGGCTGTTCCCACCAGAGCCACATCTCGCCTGCCCCGAAGACCAGCCGCGCGGGTATAGACATAAGGCCGCCCACTAAGTTCCATAGGAAAATCCACACAACCGCCACTAGCCAGCTGTGGTGGAAGACGCCGCTCCGCACCCCGAAGAACAAGGCCAAGGCCACGGCGGCGAAAAACCCAACCGGCGCCAACGCCACAAGTCCAGGCGTCGCCATTGAGAAGAAGAACAATAAAAACACCACGCCCCCCGCCGCCACGTAGGCAAACGGAAGCCTACATGCGTAGTAGGCGACCTGCAACAACAAAAACATGTAATGTCCAAAACCCATAAGCCCAACCCACAACCTAAACCCCCACCACAAATCCAAACTCACAAAAAACCCATACACAAAATACGGAAAAGAAAAAACGACAGGAGACAAGACGAGAAAAAGAAAAGATAAAGAAAAACCCGCCCTCATTTGTTCACAAAAACGAGACAACATATTACCTCTCCACAAACGCTACATCATCTGTCACCCTCATGCCAAAGACCCAATGTCGCAGATATTGCAGATCAAAGAACGCGTTGGGATCTACCGCGGGCATCGGCGAGGCGAGGGGTGACCCCATGCATAAGTGTGTGGAGTCAGTCCCCACTCTGACGTCGACGATTTCTATGACTCTGTCTCTTGTAGAGCCGCCTGTCTCAAACGCCACTTGGTAAAACTTGTCGTATATGCCGGAGCGCCAGTAGACATCCACGTACTCCGTGGTGATTGTCATCGTCATGGCTGGATACGACAAGTCCCGCAGATCGAACACCCTATCGATAAACCAACCCACCGGGCCGGACATTAAGCCGAAAAAATCCAGCACTGCCTTCACGGCTTGAGACAGCTTGAAGGCCCACGCCGTCCACCAAGGCTCCTCAAATATACCCCACCTAACACGCGCGTTGACAGGCAACCACCGAAACCCCTCACCCTCCTCGACAAATCTATCCCACTTGATATAAATATTGACAGGCGGCGGCCGAAGCTCCTTAAATCTATCCCCCTTGACATACACATTAACAGGCCCTGGGGAATCCCCGATAGGCTTCACTCTAAACCACACTCCTTTAATTCCGTAATCACTCGGAGACTCCACGGCGAGGAAATCGGCTACAATCCCACTGGCCAAGCTGTAAGTCGCTATGTTTATCAACGCCGCCGTATAGTTCACCGGAGACAACCTAGTAGCGGTGCACGCTCTTAGAGTCTGCGAGAAGAAACCTCTTAAAACGAGAAGTAGCCATCTATCTACGTTTTTGTCTATGTAGTTTTCGGCGAATCTGCGGCCGGATACGTCGACTCTGTATATTTTCACTTCGGAGACTGGGTGGCTGAAGGAGACCCTCATCACGACGGCTTTGTCCCTAGCTCTGGCTTCGTTGTACCAAAGCCCCACTGCGTCTGGACTTAACGTCGCTGACCTCTGCACCTCGTATATACACAAGCCGTTATTGTAGCTAGAGGCGGAGAAGGAGGCGGAGTCTAAACTGATGTGGCCGAGCTCTCCCGCGTAGGTCGCGACTGTCAAGGTGGGGCATGGAGGCGTGCTCCAAGGCACGTACACAGTCATGTCTATGCTGAGCCCCTCGCCGTAGTAGCCGTCTGCCAAAGAAAACGGGCCGAGTATTAAATTCCTCATAGGCGGATTTAGTAGGTAGTAATAGACAGCGTCCCCGACGTTTTGTGATCTGTTTGCTGGCGCGGTGCCTAGGAAGTAGGCGCCGCCTGCGGCGGGTATTGCGTATTTTCTAAACCCTAGGGTTGCGTTGGCGCCTACGACGTAGGTCCCGCTGTAATACGGCACGAAGCACAGCTCCATTCCGATAAACTGGTTGGGCCAGCTGAGAGGGATGGAGGTTGTGTATATGACATATCCATTTCTCAAATCTGCGGCCCACTGCCCCAGCAGGCTCCTCTTGTCCAAGGTGGCCGGATCTACAGCCCACACCTTCACGACCCCTCTACCGACAA
>WYEI01000295.1 GCA_009903905.1 Pyrobaculum sp.
CGATCTCAAGTCCGTCGACGTTTACAGGCAGGCTGAGCGCCGTCTCGCCGAATTTAGATGCATCCAGCTCATAGCCCTGCGACCTAACCACTATAGGACCGACGATCTTGCCCTTGACATCAGCCGAAACCCCCATTTCCTCGCGGAGCACATTTGTCGCCACCTCTATGTCCTCTATCACGGCGTTAGACTCGGACTGCTCATCCCAGGTGTTCTCCCTATGGACCCTGCTCAGCGGGTCTTTGAAGCTTATTGTGTGTTTGCCGTTGTAGTACAGATCACGTATCGTGGGGTACACGTCCTCCCTAATGGCCTCCACGATGAGGCGGAGCATAAGAACCGTCTGCATGAAGCGTCGCGCCTCCTTCATGTCGAGGAACCTTCTATGCATCTTCTCGGGGCCTAACTTCAACATCCTTGCCTTCTCATCCCAAATAGTGTTGGTTAGGGTCCTGGCAGGTATCTCCATGACGGGCTCCTTCAGCTCCAAGACATCTTTTGCCAGCTTGACGCCCCAGCTCTCCAGCCGCTTTAGGAACTCGGCTCTGGTGGTCACGGCGTATGAGAGTGGCTAAAATATAAAGCTTTACAGACGGCCAAGCTTGAGCTGGGCGAGAGAACGACGCCCTATTGGGCGGAGGGCTACTGGGCGGCCGCCTCCTCGGCCTCCTGCGGCGCCGCTGAAAGGGAAAGGGTGTGCTTGACCAGTTCCTCAACGGTGAGGCCTATCTTCATTTCAATCAGCTTGTGGAGGTGTTTAGCAAGCTTATCTTTGTCGAGCCTTGAAGTTATCGCCAAGTTGTGTGCTATCTCGTCCACGTACTTCGCGAGAGACACGTACCTGTTAAACATCTCCATCTCCTTCTCCTTCCTGGAGAGGTATAGTCGCAGCTTCTTCGCCGCGTCTCTAAGCGCCAGGCGCATCTCCTTCTCTATTTCGGGCACCTCGGCTATGGCCTCCTTCCCCGCCGAGGCGTATGGTATCTTGGTGGAGCAGACGTGGATAATCACGGCCAGAGAGGCGGGGAACTTCACCTTGTAGTTCTGCCAGTTGAACTCGTCCACGACCTTCCTCGCGACGTCGGCACCCTCGTCGTATAGCAACGGGATTTTGTTGGCGTAACGCAACAGAACCGGCTTGTCTGAGGGAGGTATCTGGCCGCCCCACGCCACCGCGGCCTCTACTATAAATGGGTGGCCGCCGTAGGACTCGGGCTTCCGCGTCACCGCGAAGACCGCCTCGGCGCCGAGGATGGCCTTGGCGCCTATTTCCAGAAGTTCAGCCCCTACGGGGGAGAGCCACTCGGAACGCGGCCTCCTCCAGCCGCCGTACTGCTTCATCTTCTCCACAAGCTTCACCATTTCCTCCGGCGTCATAGCCGTGACTTTCATGTTTGGGTTGAAGCCTGCCCACTCGAGGAACACCTTAGCCGTGCCTTCGCCCACGGCGTCGAAGTTCTCCATCAAGAACTCGAGGAGGGTCATGCCTCTGCTTTCAGCCACCATCTGCTTCAACGTATCCACATCAACGCTCTTTGGATGCGGCAACCCCTCCTTAGGCGCCGGGGGAAGTTTGGTGGTGCGTCTCTTTAGCCAAAGCTCCATGTCGGGGCCTTTAAACGCTATCTCGGCGTATGGGGCTATAATCGCAGTTCTTTTAAGGTAGTCCTCTATCCTCTTCTTAGCCGCCAGCCAGCTCCCCTCTAGGTAGACCTTGACCGCGGTGCCGTGCCATCTGTACTTATTGGGGTACTCCTTCCTGTCGAGTATGATGGGGCTGTTGCTGTTTGTGTCTATCATTATCTGGTACTCATATATCTTGTCGGATTTCAACGCGGCGGATCTGACGTATACCGGCTTATTTGTCGTGCTTTGGGCGTATAAAACCACCATCTTGAGGCCTAGCCCGAAGACGCCTCTATGTTGTTTTATCTTGTACTTGCTACTGTAAAAGACGCGGCCGAAGACGTTTGGTATCTCGGCGCCGGGGATTCCGATTCCGTTATCCTCAGCGTATACAGACACCCAGCTCTTCTGCTCATCCTCTATGTTTATCCTCAGGTAAATCGTGGGAAGTATCCCGTAGGTCTCCGTGGCGTCGAGAGAGTTCTCCACCAGCTCCCTAACTGTCTGATACAACGCCCTAGTGGGGTTGTGGAAGCCGGCAAGTTCCCTATTACGTCGAAACCACTCAGCCACCGGGAGAGCCTCATAAGCATACATAGACGACACGTCGCCACACATATTCGGACATTATAAGTTTTCAGCCGACCTCCCTCCGGCGCTTACAAAACGAGCCTTGCCCTTTAGGGGGTTGGGTTTGTTGGTTCATCAATAGAAGGTGGATCCATGGGACGCCTGAGGAGGGTGGTGGTCGAGTTGGAGGTTCCGCCGCCTGAACGCCGTGGAGGAAGCGTATCGGAGGACTGTGGAGGGGGGCTGTTTACGCGGCGGAGAGGGGGGCTGGACAAGCTGTGGAAAACCACCCCAACGGGGCGGCGTGGTAGAATGTGGAGGAGATGAAAAGAGGGCTTAGAAAGAGGGACTCGTGTCGGAGGAACCTACGAAGAAGACGAATTTCCACAGCCCGTTGTGTATGTCAAGACTTTGTTTGTAACCCCCAGTGACCCGCGGCGCTGGCCCGGGCCCCACGACCCCCGCCCGAGGAGCCGATGAAGACGGGGGCGCCTTCCGCCCCAGGGGAACTCCTTAGGGTGGGGTAGGACCAGCTCCGTTCTCGTTTTGAGCGTCAGCCTGGGGACAGGTGGCGACAACTGTGATGATGTCTTCGAAGAACATGTGGAGCTTCGATATTCTCGTCACGCGGCACATGGCCCTC
>WYEI01000145.1 GCA_009903905.1 Pyrobaculum sp.
GCCCGGCTAGAGGGGCAGGGCTTAAGACCCTGTGGCGTAGGCCTGCGTGGGTTCGAATCCCACCCCCCGCATTGGTTCAATCCTTTTAAAGGGGGTTTGTGGTATTGATGATGTCTAGGGAGCTTATTGTTAGCAAGATCGAGCATGGGACTGTCATAGACCACATACCGGCGGGGAGGGCTCTCGCCGTGCTTAGGGTCTTGGGCATAACTGGGAGGGAGGGCGTGCGCGTCGCGCTTGTCATGAACGTCGAGTCTGGCAAGCTGGGTAAGAAGGATATTGTTAAGATCGAGGGGCGTGAGCTGACTCCTGAGGAGGTGAACATAATTTCCGCGGTGGCGCCTACGGCGACTATCAACATCGTGAGGAGTTTTGAGGTGGTGAAGAAGTTTAAGGTGTCGCCTCCGGAGGTCATCAGGGGTAGGTTTAAGTGTAAAAACCCGACCTGTGTGACCAATGCTCCTAGGGAGCCTGTGGAGCCTGCGTTTTACTTGGTGCGGAAGGAGCCGCCGCTGTTTGTCTGCGCTTACTGCGGCCGGTACCACGAGCTTGGCGACTTGTTATGATTGAGAAGTTTGTAGAACGTGGGATTTTGAAGTTCGGTAGGTTTAAGCTTTCCAGCGGTCTGGAGAGCCCGTTTTATGTTGATCTCCGCGGCGTGTTGGGGGAGGCGGATTTGTTTAGGTGGGTTGTGGAGAGGTACCGCGAGGCGGCGGCTGGGCTGGACTTCGACGTCGTCGTCGGCGTGGCGACGGGCGGCATACCCTACGCCTCTGTGTTGGGCTACCTAATGGGCAAGCCCATCGGCTATGTGCGTCCGGAGGCTAAGGGGTACGGAACTGGGCGCCAGGTGGAGGGCGCAGACGTCACGGGCAGGAGGGTTTTAGTTGTAGACGACGTGTTGACCACGGGCAGAAGCGTCTCCGGGGCTCTCCACGCCGTGAGATCCGCCGGCGGCGTGGTTGCAGGGGTGCTTGTTTTCCTAGATAGAGAGCAGTGCGGGGCCGCAAAGGTCAAGGCCGAAGCCGGGGTTGAGGTCTACAGCGTGTACAAGATGAGGGACGTGCTGGAGGTCGTCAAGCCTCATATCGCCGAGGAGCACTACCGGTCGGCTGTCGAGTACCTTGCCCAATGGCGTTGTTGACGCTTATAGGCCGCGTCCTGCATAACATACACCCGGAGATAACCTATAGACTCGGCTCCATCCTCTTCTCGTTGCCGCTTCCCCCTTGCCGTTGCGAGACGCGTTGGGAGGTGGGGGGAGTTAAGACGTGTGGACCTGTAGGCGTCGCGGCTGGGCTGGACAAGACTGGGGCCTACGCCAGGTTCCTGTCGTTTTTTTGCCCCGGCTTTTTAGTCGTCGGCTCCACGCTGCCCCGCAGGCGGCGGGGGAACGCGCCGCCCCGGGTCGCCAGGGTGCGTCCGTACTCTTTGGTTAACGCCATGGGGCTCAACAGCCCTGGCATCGCGGAGGTGGTGTCTAGGCTGGCGGGCTTGGGATACCCGGTGTTTATAAGCGTCGCTGGGTTCAGCGCCGAGGACTTTTTCACGCAACTGATCTACCTCCAGAGACACTACAGGCCGGCCGCCGTCGAGGTCAACATATCCAGCCCCACTTATAGAGGCCTCTGGCGTGACCTGCCGAGGCTTGTCGACGTGGATCTCCCCATCTTCATCAAGATAGGGCTTGGGACAAACATGCCGTTGGTGGTTAAAGCAGCGAGGAGGATGGGGTGGGGCCTGGTGGTGACCAACACCTTCCCGGTGGAGGACCGCCGCATCAGCGTGGGGAGGGGCGGCCTCAGCGGGCTTTTGGTCTACAAATACGGCGTTAGGATGCTGGGAAGAATAAGGGGGCTTGTGGGGCCCGACACTCCTATTATATACAGCGGCGGCCTCTTCACCTGTAGCCAGCTCAGGGAGGTGCTGAAGCTGGCCAACGCGGCCGAGGTGCTGACCTCCATACTGTACTTCACGCCCTTCGTGCTCAAACTGCTCAACCAATGCCCCGACATTGTATGACCGTCTTCTCAGCGTCCTGCACCAGCTGTAGCAACCTGCGCCAGTGGGACCCCACCCAGTAGTAGCGGCCGCAGGATGAGCACCGCCAGCACACGTGGCTCAACACCCTGTGCCCCACGGCTTTCTCCGCCTCTGTGCAGGGAACCTCAAGAAGCTGACCACCGCACAGGGGACATGCGGATTTCTCAAACGGCTTTAAACCAAGCCGGAGGAACGCGGCTATCCACTTAACGTGGTCCTCTGTTGCGAGAAGGATTGTGGGCCCCCTTCTGCGTCTGAAGAGCTCCCTATCGCGCGTAATCACCAGACACTCTGTAGTGACGAGCTCCGAGTCTTCCAGCTCCGTCTTGTACACGGCGGATAGTCCGAAGAGTATCCGCAACATGCGGGCCAGCCACCCCAGCATCGCGTCGACGTATACACAGTCCACGCGAAGTGGGCCTTTGAATTCGCAGTCTACCACGTGGCGAATATCTGCTCCACCTCCTCCCAGGGGATTGGGGAGCCGCGTCCCTCCTCTGAAATCCTTGACGGGCCCGGGAGGACTGCCGTGATGTCGTCTATGGAGCATTTACCCAGCTTGGCGATTTCTTTAGCCAGCTTGTTCTTCTCCACGTTGCCGGGCGTCACGACGACGTATTTCTCAGCGAGCAGAGGTGCGGATCTCGGCGGCGCAACTACGGCTCTGTAGACGTCGCCGTCTCTCCTGCAACCTATCGCCAGCTCGAGGCGGATGTTCCTGACATATTCCCTCTTGCCGTAGACCATGAAGGATCCCTTGGCCAGGTACTGCCCAGAGGGCGGTTGTTTAGACAC
>WYEI01000052.1 GCA_009903905.1 Pyrobaculum sp.
TCCAGCGGCTGAAGGACGTGGCTTGTCCAGAACCCGTCGTAGGCCACCACCGCCGGTAGATGCACCCGCGAGTCCTCAGCGACGCGGTATGCTTGTATAACTGTGTCGAAAGCTTCCTGGGCGCTTTGCGCTATGTAGATAATCCAGCCCAGCTCCCTCATCGACATCACATCGCTGTAGTCGCCCCAGACGTTGATAGGCGCCGAGTAGGTGCGCACCGCCATGCCCATCACTATGGGGAGCCGCATCCCCACCGCTATGGGCAGATTCTCGTACATGTGGCCCAGGCCCTGCGACGACGTCTCGGTGAAGGTTCGGGCTCCTGCGGCTGAGGCCCCGATCACGGCGGACATGGCGGAGTGCTCGCTCTCGACGGGTATGTACTCGGCGTCTAGCTCGCCGTTGTTTACATACTCGGCGAGCTTCTCCACAACGGGCGTCTGCGGGGTGATGGGATAAGCCGCTATTACCTCAGGTCTGCACATCTTCACCGCGAGCGCCACGGCGTGGTTGCCGGTCAGCGCGATCCTCCTCTGCGCGACCTTCTTCTCCACCGGGGCTAGGGCCTGCGCCGTCATATCTCCCTCACCATCTTTATTGCGCCGGTGGGGCAGACATCGGCGCACATCGCGCAGCCCTTGCAGTACTGGTAGTCGAAGTCAATCACCTTCATCCTAAAGACGCGGCCCCTCGGGCCCTGCACCTCCTTCCACGCCTCCACCACGGCGTCGTCGGGGCAGTACATCCAGCACTTCCTACACATGATGCACTTGGAGTGGTCGATCACCGGCTTCTCCAGACGCCACCCGCCGGTGGTGTAGAAGAGGCTGGAGCCGGGGAACACGGCTCCCGCCTTAGACACCTCAGGCCAGCCCACAATCTCGTAGGGCCCCGTCAAGAAGGCGGAGGTGGTGGAGATCACGCCCTTTGGCTTCGTTGTCTGCTCCACCCTCTCCGGCGGGATGACGAGGGCGGTTTCGTAGGCCTCCTTAGTCGCCGCGAAGTTCTCCTCCACAGCCTTACCCAACTGCGTCTCAAACGCGGTCTTTATAGACTCAAGGCGCGGGAAGCCCATCACCTTGGAGAAGGCGCCGGCCAGCGGGCCGTTGGGCACGGGCAGGCCCACGTGTTTAAGGGCGATCCCCACGGCATCCAGCAGTACCAGATAGACGTCGTTTCTCCCTATAATCTTCTTCATCTCTTCGGGGCTCTTCGCCGTGTTCACTATCACGCGTCCTCCGGGCTTCACCGCGTCTATGGCGAACCTCATCGTGTCGATGAGCTTATCGTCAAAGATAACCACCACGTCGGGGGTCTTGACGGGCTCTTGATCCTCGATTGGGCTTTTGTCAATGGTCAGGAAGGCCTTGACAGGTGCGCCCCTCCTCTCCGCGCCAAACTCCGGGTTGGCCAGTGCGTAAAGGCCGTCTATCACCGCTGCGTTGGCTACTATGTAAGTTGCCGTGACGATCCCCTGGCCGCCGCGGCCAAGCCAGACGGTTTCAACACGCATAGGTACTATCCATTTTCTCTTTAAAACTCTTTACTTCTATAAAGTGTAGATCCAAAGATTGCTTAGGTTGAAATTGTCTTTTATAATAATGAACTAACGTGATAAATCGCCGAGCGCGGCGTTGGCAACGGCTACCGTCGGTGTTCCGTACAAACGCCACAGCCGGAGAAGCTCGACCTCTTCGGGACTCGTAAACATGAACACCTGCTTAAAATAATACATTTAAACCTCCTCCTCGCTAAGGCCGTGTTCCGCGTTCTCAACGTAGTTGAACCCGCATATCCGCCTGTGAACACGACGCGGTCCGGGATCCAGAGGTACGAGGTTGTATCCACATCGGAACAAGCCACGTCGAGCCCGCCCGTGCAGCAGGTACGAGTCAAGGCGTTCGACGACCTTTTGATCATCAGACGGGGCACCGGGACGCCTAAGGAGGCGGTGTCCGGGAGGGCAGATGTCATCGTTGGGATCGACGAGTGGGGCCGCGTGGTCAATGTGGAAATAGAGTTCGCCGAGTACTACTTCCAAGACGTGGAAACAGCCCGTGAAATCCTAAGGAAAGCTAGATGGTAGAAAACATCAAGCCTGCTGTAGCAGTTGTACATCATCCTCTATTTGGAAGGATCGAAACGAAAATAATACCGATCGACGCGGAGGTCGCCAAAATAGGGGAGGGGTATGTCGTTAATCTGCTCACGAAGCTCCAGGTGGAGCCTGAGAGGAGGCGTCGGAGCGGATATCTCTGCGGTCAAAACATACCGCTGCCGCAGAGGCCCGTCGACATA
The DNA here is from genome assembly GCA_009903905.1 of Pyrobaculum sp. The sequence goes on from WYEI01000052.1 coordinate 2,299, forward strand.
GCCTCCTCGGAGCTGGGCTACGTAAAGATCTCCCACGGCCGAGATGAAATCGAGGTTTACGTCGAAATCACGAGGGTATTCGTGACCGACGACGCCTCAGATGCGGACGGCAACCCCTGCGTCACGGCGGTCTGGCGCCATGGGATCAGGGTGTGTCCACGAGGTTGACGTCGTCCATATCGAGGAGCGGGGGCACAACATACAGCTTTGGGAGTACCTCCAGCAGGAGCTGTTTCTGACGCCAGACTGCATCGCTGAAACGATAAAGAGACTCCTTGGCCCAGAAGTTGCGCATCTCGCTGATAGATACGGCGTAGAAACCGAGAGGAGAGCCAGGGCCTTCTGTTTGGCAATAACCCTAGGCGCCGGCTACGCGCCGGTGATGATAGTAGCAAGAAAGACACCGCGTTGCCTAAAGACTCTGACGGTGTACCCCTACCCGAGGTGCAAGCCACAATATAAAATCCCAGCTTGCCGCAACAGCCAAGCACAGCTCTCGGAATCGTAGCTCATCAGACGTTCCGAAGCGGGAGCGGGCA
>WYEI01000179.1 GCA_009903905.1 Pyrobaculum sp.
CCTCCAACGACTAACGGGATGCCCCACGTGGGGCACATAAGGGGGCGCACCTATAAAGACGTCGTGCTGAGGTTCCACCGCCTTCTGGGCTACGACGTGTGGGTTCAGGGCGGGTGGGATATGCAGGGGATGCCCGTCGAGTGGGAGGTTGAGAAGAGACTCAAGCTTCGAAGCAAGAAAGATATTGAGCAGTACGGCCTTGAGAAGTTTGCGCTTGCCTGCAACGCGCTTGTGGACGAGTACCTAGTCCACTGGAGGGAGTGGGGCACCAGGAAGCTGGGGCTTTGGCTCGACCTAGAAAACGCCTACGAGACTAGACAGCCAAAGTACCTAGAGTACGCCTGGCGCGTGGTTAAGAAGGCGCATGAACAGGGACTACTGGCCGAAGACTACCGGGTGCTTTGGTTCTGCCCGCGTTGCGAGACCTCGCTTAGCGACCACGAGGTAGCCCTCGGCTACGATGAGAGGGAGGACCCCTCTATATATGTCAAGTTTAGGGTGGAGGGCCCCGCTAACGAATTCCTCGTTATCTGGACAACGACGCCATGGACCTTGGTGGACAACGAGGCGGTAGCCGTCCACCCCGACCACACATATGCCAAGGTCGAGGTCGAGGGCGGGGAGTTTTGGTGGGTGGCCGAGGCGCTGGCGTCTGCGTTAATGCAGAAATTCGGCGTTAAATCTTGGCGTATAGCGGAGACAAAGAGAGGCTCCGAGCTAGCCGGCTTGCGCTACGTCCATCCGCTTGTGGAGGAAGTGCCCGAGAGGGCGTCGAGACCCCACGTGGTTGTCGCGGCGGAGTTCGTGACGCTGGAGCAGGGCACAGGGCTTGTCCACATCGCGCCGGGTCACGGGCCTGAGGACTTCGAGGTGGCTAAGAAATACGGCCTCGCAGTTACAAACAGCGTGGAGATAAACGGGATATACAACGAGGTGGGGGGCAGATACAAGGGTAAACACGTCTACGACGTAGATAAGGAGGTGATAAGGGACCTCCGGGCAAAGGGGCTCCTCGTCTACGAGGAGAAGATACGGCACGAGTACCCGCACTGCTGGCGTTGCGGGTCTAAGCTGATCCTCCGCGCAGACAGGCAGTGGTTCATCGCGATTTCGCGCATCCGCGAGAGGATGTACGCAGAGCTACAGAGAGTAAACGTCGTGCCTGCAAAGCTCAGAGACAGATTCGACGTGTTTGTGCAAAACGCAAAGGACTGGAACATCTCGAGGAGCAGGGTATGGGGGACCCCATTGCCTGTGTGGAGGTGTAAGAAAGACGGGAGGATACTTGTCGTGGGGTCGCTGGAGGAGCTGAAGAAACTGGCAAGGGAGCTCCCGCCGGTGGACGACTTCAAGCTTGTCCACAGACCGTGGATAGACCAGGTCAAGATCTCGACGCCGGACTGCGACGAATGGGTCAGAGAGCCCTACGTCGTGGACGTGTGGCTAGACAGCGGGGTGGCCTGGATAGCCGCCGTAGACGGCGAGAGGAACAAGGAGCTTTGGGGGAGGCTCTTTCCCTATGACTTCGTGACCGAGGGCATCGACCAGACGAGGGGCTGGTTCTACTCCCTCCTAGCCACCTCCGTCCTCTACACAGGCAGGGCGCCCTACAAGACTGTATTGATACAAGGTCTTATCTTGGACAAACACGGGCAGAAGATGTCTAAAAGCAGGGGCAACGTGGTGTGGGCCAAAGACCTCTTCGAGAAATACGGCGCTGACCCCGTCAGGCTTTACATACTCTCAAAGGCGGCGCCCTGGGAGGATCTCTCCTTCGACCCAGATGAGGTTAAACACGTGACCGGCGACCTCAACATACTGTGGAACGTGGTGAAGTTCGCCGACACCTACATGTCGCTGGACGGCTTCTCCGCTGAGAAGCACCCGCTGGAGAGGTGGCTAGACAAGGCCCTCGACGAAGACAGGTGGTTGCTCTCAGAGCTCAACCTCCTCATCGAAAACTTCACGAAACACATGAAGAGCTTCGAGTTCCACAAAGCCGCGAACCTCTGGCGGGAGTTCGTGGTGGAGACCTTGAGCCACCGCTACATAAGACTCCTCCGCAGACGCGTCTGGTCCGACGAGCCGACCCCCGACAAATATGCTGCCTACGCCGTGTTGCACCACGTCCTTAAAAACGTGCTGATCCTCGGCTCGCCGCTTGTGCCGTTTGTAACTGAGTACCTCTGGCAGACATACGTAAAGAAGTATGAGAAGGACGCGCCGGAGTCTGTGCACTTGGCCCAATACCCCGCCGCGGGGCCTGTGGACGAGGAGTTGCTGGAGACGTTCCGCGAGCTTTTCACGGCCTTCTCAGCCCTGGCAGAGGCCAGGAACAGGGCCGGGATAAAGCTCAGGTGGCCAATACGGGAGGCCTACGTGAGAGGCGCTAACCACGTCTGGAAATATAGAGAGCTCCTGCAGTATCTAGGCAACGTGAAGGAGGTAAAGGCAGGTGACTGCCCCACCGACTACGTAAAAGCCGCGGAGGGAGGCATAGAGGCTTGTATACCGGGCAAGCTGGAGCCCGAGCTGTACTACGAGGCCCTCGCCAGGGAGCTTGTACGCAGGGTACAAGTGATGCGCAAGGAGGCAGGTCTCGAAATAACCGACGCCATACGGGTTGAGATAGGCACATCGTCGGAAGACGTGAAGAAGGCCGTGGAGACCTTCCGTGATTACTTGCTTAGGGAGACCCGCGCGGTGGAGATCGCCGTGGGGAACGCGGCAAACGGGAGGGAGTGGGATATCGCAGGCGAGAAGGTCCGCATAGCGATAAGCAAGGCATAGTCAGCTGGGTAGGGGCGTCGTCACAGCT
>WYEI01000172.1 GCA_009903905.1 Pyrobaculum sp.
TCCGCGACCTTATCTGCGTACTTAGACAAGAGGGCTCTGTAGTTGGAGGAGGCCAGGGTAATTATGGTATCCACCTCGCCGCCGATGTCCAGCCGCAACGTCCGCAGACAGCAGGCGTTGAGGAGAACCTCTCTCACAAAGCTGTACTCGTCGTAAGAGACGTCGTACCTAACGGCGGACTGCACAGTGGCTGTGTTGAAGCCGGCGTACTGCACAGTCTCCATATGCACCAGACGTGGGTTGTTTATCCCGCCGCGGAAGGGCGGGGACCCCATCCCCAAGATGGGGAATATCTTAACGCCCAGCCTATCCTCGACGCGGTGAAGAGACGACAGCAGTTTTACAATAGACAAGGCTGAGGCTATGTGGCCGTACTTCACGGCGGAGTCCGACTTGCCGAGGAAAAGCCTGACGTGCTTCGGCTTCTCCTCCATCTTGGAGATCAAGGAGCCGAGGAGGTCCTCGACCTTCAGCTGCGCAAAGGCGTCTTCCACAAGCGGAATGACCTCCACAGGCTCCCACCTGGTCCCCAGCTCCTCTTCGTAGATCTTCTGCTTACGTAGAAGCAACCTGTACACGAGATGAGGCGTATCTACGTCGGCGACCATGGGAAGCACGATCCACTTCACCGCCTGCCGCCCCATCAGCTTCACCGAGAAGTAGTTGGCGATGAGAGCCGCCTCCACGGTCAACATGGCTCTTTCAAACTCCTCCAGCTTGGGGTTCGGCATCCTGGGGGTCAAGAAATAACGCTCCCCCAACGGCAACTCAGCCTGGTGGCACTTAGCCACGATCTCCTTAGGTTGGGAATACGGCGTCGTCTTCCCCTCGTAGTCCACCATCACCTCCTCGCAGCCGTACGCCGCGAAGGCCACCAGCGCCTCGTCCACCTCCTCCGCAGACGTGATCTTTACCGTGGCGTCTGGATGCTGTGTACACATAAGCCTGGGGATCATAAATCCAGAGATAACAAGACTTTATAATCTTTCATAAACGATATATCATTATAATTATTTCTACAATACGTAGATAAAAAATATATATGACACATATCGAGGCGTCTTTATGAAGGCCGCGGTGCTTAGAAGATATAAAGAACCTCTCCAGGTGGAGGAGCTGTCCGTAGAGGCTCCCCACGCTGGCGAGATAGCGGTCAAAGTGGCGGCGGCCGGCGTCTGCCACTCAGACCTCTACGTGCTTGAAGGCGCCACGCCTGTGCCGCCCCCCCTCGTCCCGGGCCACGAGGCTGTCGGCGTAGTGGAGGAGGTCGGGCCCGGCGTAGATGGGGTGTCGCCAGGCGACTACGTGGTGACTAGCTTCATATGGCCGTGCGGCCGTTGTAAAAACTGCGCCTCGGGCAGAGAAAATCTTTGCGAAAACTTCGCCAAGGTCAGGCTCAAGGGCACGCTCCTCGACGGCACCACTAGGCTTAGAGATGGCGGCGGCGGGGAGGTGCGGGTTTTCCTCGGCGGGACCTGGGCCGAGAGGGCGGTGATACCCGCCACAGCTGCGGCCAAAATCCCGCGGAGGCTCGTCAAGCCTGAGATGGCCATGTTGGGATGCGCCTTCCTCACCGCCTACGGCGCCGTGGTCAACACAGGCTCGGCGGGGCCCGGCGACACCGTCGTCGTGATTGGAACCGGCGGCGTGGGGCTGGCGGCGGTGCAGGTGGCAAAGGCGGTGGGGGCCCGCGTCGTGGCTGTGGGCAGAAACCCCGCGAAGCTGGCGGCGGCCAGAGAGATGGGGGCCGAGACCGTCGATGTGCGCAACGGAGACCCCGTCAAGGCGGTGCAGGAGCTGACGGAGGGCCGCGGCGCGGATGTGGTGATAGAGGCGGTGGGCTCCGACGAGTCCATACAACAGGCTGTGGACATGGCCGCTTTGGGCGGCCGGGTGGTGTTGGTGGGCCTCATGCCGCTTGGCCACAAGACCCCGCTGGGGCTGGCGAGGGTGGTGCGGGGCGGCATAGCGATTCTGGGAAGCTACGGCGCCAGGCCGCGCGTCGACCTCCCGTCGGTCATAAAGATGGTGGACAGAGGCTTGCTTTCGCCGGAGAGGCTGGCGGGCCCCCTCTACAAGCTGGAGCAGATAAACGAGGCGGTGGAGGCGTTAAGGAGCGGGAGGGCCATTAGGCCGGTGGTAGTTCCTTAGCCACAGCCTCCCCACCACCGCGAAGGGGTGCCACGGCGGCGCCGTGAAGGGCATGTAGGAGTACTCCGCGTAGAAAAGCCTCTCCGCCGGCTCCCCGACGAACTGCGCCGCCAAATCCACATAGGCCCCCACAATGGCTGAATGCCCCGCTATCTGCATCCCGAGAAGCCTGCCGCCACCTATCACAGCCTTGACGGCTATCTCCCGCGTCTCTTTCATATACCTCGCCTTGTCTGTGGACCTTATCACGTAGGACGTGGGCGAGAGGCCTTTGCGCGCCGCCTCGGTCTCTGTGAGGCCGACCGCGCCGACGTAGAGGTCGCCGAACTTCGTCACGGAGGCGCCGGCGATGGGCGGAAACTCCACAGCTCTTTTGTCCAACGCGGCGTTGGTGCCGGCCACGTAGCCCATCTTGTTGGCGTAGGTGGCCAGGGGGATCCACGCCGGCTCCCCGGTCACCTTGTGCACGGCCTCGGCGGCGTCGCCCGCCACGTAGACGCCGGGCGGACCCGCCTCCATGTATTTATTAACCGCGACTGCCCCAGTGGGGCCCAGCTTGGCGCCGGCCCGCAGGGCGAGGTCTACGTTGGGCTTCACGCCGGTGGCGAAGACGACTGCGTCCACCTCGTACCGCCCCGCGTCTGTCACCAC
>WYEI01000195.1 GCA_009903905.1 Pyrobaculum sp.
AGCGGCGAGTTTTTACAAAGCACGTAGCGGGTCCTAGCCCGCGAGTCGTCCCTCTGCATAAGCCCCGCCTCCACCAGCCTCTCTAGGATGTGCTTCACCAGGGTGAGGGCGACAGGGGCCGTCGTGTCCACGCCGCCGAACTCCAGCACCTTCCGCGGCGTGAAGGATACGCATGACCCCCTCGCCTCCCCCACGATCTTCTGCATGCCGAGGTGGACGGTTTTGAGCACAGATCTGAAGTCAGACAGGTTAAAGCGATGATTCATGGATGTATGCACCGCCCGAAATAAAACTCCACCGAACACATCCCTCTCTAGATGATATCTTTCTCCCTGTATAATCCCTGTATGGGCTGAAACCCGCCGATGGTCTTTTATTCGCCGAGCACAACCACAACTACGCTACGTCTACTACGGGGGCCGTCCATCTCCACTAGCATAACCTCCTGCCAGGTGCCCCGCCTCAGCCTCCCGTCGACCACCGGCATCACCAGGTGGAACCCTACGAATAGGTTTGCTAGGTGGGCATTGGCGTTGTCGTCTATCTCGTCGTGGCGGTAGCCAGCGCCGCGGGGAAACAGCGATCTGAGCTTGTTTAGGATGTCCTCCTTGAGCCTAGGCTCGTTTTCGTTGGCCGTAATTATCGCCGTGGCGTGCGGGACGTATATCAACGCTATGCCGTTTCTAACCCCGCTCCTCGCCACGATGGATTCGACCTTATCTGTAACCACCACGACCTCCTCCCGCGCCTTGGTTGAGACGTGGAACTCCTCCACGTGCACCTTCATCGCAGAAACCTCCTCCCCCGTATTTAAGCTGTTGCGACGAAGAGCGCGCCCACGGCCAGTCCGCTCACAAGGTTCACCGCTTCGTTGCTGAGGAGGCCCCGCCGCCTGCAACCAGCCGCCGGGGTCTCAGACACCTTGCCGTTACATACGTACTTGACCTGAAGCGCCGCGCCCAAAACGCTGTCGAGAACCTCGCCCAAGTAGCCAAGGGCAACGACTTTCCACAGAGGGCCCCCGACACCGAGTAGCTGGGCGAAGAGTGCTATAAACAGCGCGCCCGTGAAAGACGCCGCGGCACCCACCGGGGTGACGCCGCCGGAGACCCCGGGCTCCAGTGTTCTCCACGGCGCCAAGATGTGGCGGGGGCGGCCCCCGTAGGCCACCCCCACCTCGCTGGCCCAGGTATCTGCGTTTGCCGCAGCCACGGCGACGGCGGCGGCGCCTAGGAACCTGGGGTCCCCGGCCGCCGCGTAGAGCAGGCCGAATACCGCTATCGGCGTCCCCACACCGGCGACTTGCCTGAGCGACCGCCCAGACACGTCCTTAAGCCCCATCGCCCGCTTCCACTCAGCCCTCAGCCGGGTCAAGAGGGAAGAGGAGAGGAAAAAAGCAACAAGTAGGAGGAAAAGCCCCACATGCGCCACGGCGACGATGGAGCCCACCGCTATGGCGGATACCGTGCCCCTCACGGTGAGGAAGCCTCTCTTAAGCGCGAAAAGGGCCAAAGCCGCGATGGAAGGCACCGCGACTAGATACAACTCCATCGCCGATGCCATCAGTTATATATTTATTGATTTCTACCGCCATGGACATTGTAAGTAGGCTCCACCGGAAATACGGCGAGGCTGTGGAAAAGGCCTTGGAGCACTACCTAACCATCGACGCGGCTCCAGACTTCCGCGAGGAGGTCCTCTACCAAGTCAAGACAGGCGGCAAGAGGCTGAGGCCCCTCCTCACGCTGGCGACGGCCGAGGCTGTGGCTGGCCAGTGGAGACCGGCCCTCCCCGCCGCAACCATCGTAGAGCTGATCCACAACTACTCCCTCATATACGACGACATAATAGACAGGGGAGACGTCCGGAGGGGGCTCCCCACCGTTAGGAAGGCTTTTGGCGACAACGCCGCCATCTTGATAGGCATATGGTACAGAGAGGCCATAGAGGAGGCCGTCTTGGACACCCCCAAGCCCCTGACCTTCGCCAAGGAGGTGGCCAAGGTCATCAAGGCGATAGACGAGGGGGAGCGGCTGGACATATTATTCGAGTACGCAGGCCGGGTCGACCCCTACTTCGTGAAGGCAAGGCGGAGAGACGTAACGCCGGAGGACTACGTACACATGGTCTCGCTCAAGACGGGTGTGTTGATAGCCGCCGCAACCAAGTGGGGCGTCCTCTCCGTAAGCGACGATGCGGGTCTCTCCGAGGCCGCCTGGAGCTTCGGCCTAAACGCCGGCGTCGCCTTCCAGATTATCGACGACGTGTTAGACATATATGGAGACCCTAAGAAGTTCGGCAAGGAGATAGGCAAGGACATAAAGGAACATAAGAGGGGCAACGCGGTGGTCGCCATAGCCCTGTCAAGACTCCCGCCCCGGGACAGGGAGGAGCTACTGGCCATACTGGCCAGGGAAAATGTCGGCGAGGAAGAGGTGAAGAGGGCCGTGGCGCTTCTAGACTCGGTGGGGGCCAGAGACGAGGCTGTGAAGCTCGCCGACAGGTACCGCCGCGAGGCGGAGCGCCAGCTGGCAAAAATACCTAACAACGAGACGCTGAAGGAGCTACTGGACTTCATATTGGAGAGGCAGTACTGATGTTTATCGTGAAATTCGGCGGCTCCGCCATCACCGACAAGACGAAGCCCTACACCTTCCTCCGGGGGCGGATCGCGCAAGCTGCGCCGGCGCTCCGCGGGAGGAGGGCCGTCTTAATCCACGGCGCGGGCTCCTTCGCACACCCCCACGTCAAGGCCTTCGGCCTGACGCCAACCGGCATAGCCCTGACCAAGGCCACGTTGA
>WYEI01000064.1 GCA_009903905.1 Pyrobaculum sp.
GTTCTGTAGCAGGAAATGTTTCGTAAGTGCTACGAAATATAGGAGAAACCCGAGAAAATTAGCCTGGGTCAAGAAACGTACAGCGAAAAAATAACTTCCCTCTCTTCTTCTCTCACTAAGCGCGCGTTGTCTTTTCTAAGTATTTATAATCGGTTTTTTGGGGGTACGTGGATCCTCTAAGGTCTCCGCGGGAGGAATTTGAGAAGATAGTGGCTGAGGTTGCTGGGGCGCTTTCTCTCGGAGAGACGCCACCAGTGGAGAGGACTAAGCGGTATGGCTACTTCTCTGCTAGGTTTCACAAGTACAGGGTTGACCCAGGCAGGCTTAGGGAGGTTGTGGAGTCTATAAGGGGCAGGTCGGCCACGTATCTCGCCGTGCTCTCAGTGGACGGCCTTTATCTAAATGCTGATCTAAACGTGAAGGCCGTTGCTGGTCTTGTGTTTGACGCTGTTGGTAAGATGGGGAGGCGGTACGGCTTCACTGAGGAGTGCAGGTTGGGGTCTTTCCTCGTGGAGCACACCTCCGCGAACCCTGTGCATCCCTTGCACATAGGTCACGGGAGGAACGCCATCTTGGGGGATTCTCTTGTTAGGTTGTTGCGGTTCTGCGGCAACAAGGTGGAGGCCCACTTCTACGTGGATGACTGCGGGGTTCAGGTGATGTACGCCGCCATAGGATACAGTGCTGTGAAGAGAGAGGTGGATGAACGCGTCCAGAGGGCTAAGCCCGATTTAGTGGTGGGACACGTGTACTCCGCCGTGAACGCCGTCGCCGAGATAAATAGGCTGAAGAGGGAGCTGGCGGAGCAACAGGACGATGAGAAGAGGCGTGAGTTGATCAGGGAGATGGACGAGTGGGTTGCTGTTTTGAAACGGGTGATGGACGCAGAGGGCGAGTTGGTGAACAGGCTGGTGGAGGTTCTGGGACAGAGAGACGTCGCGAGCGAAGCGGTTGAGTTAAACAGGCGGTACGAGGCGGGGGATCCAGAGGCCAGGGGGATGGTGAGGGAAGTCGTGGACCTGGTGCTTAGGGGACAGAGGGATACTTTGGCGAGGCTTGGAATTGAGATAGAGAAATGGGATTACGAAAGCGAAGCCGCCGTGTGGTCGGGCGAGGCGGTGCGCATAGTTTCTGAGCTTAAGAGGAGGTGGCCTCAATACGTGGAGTCGAAGGGTGGGGCTGTGGTGTTCCGCGCGGATAAGTTCGTGGAGGACTTCAAGCTGTGGGATGTGTTAGATCTGCCTAAGTTCGTGCCGCCTGTGACTTTGACCAGGTCCGACGGGACGACGCTGTATGTGACTAGAGACGTGGCGTACGCGCTGTGGCAGGCGCGTCAGGGGTTCGACAAGGTTATACGCGTCATCTCCACAGAACAGACGCACGAGCAGGCCCACGTCCGCATCATCTTATACGCGTTGGGGTATGAAGACGCCGCGAAGAAGGTTGTGCACTACGCCTACGAGATGGTTAATCTGCCGGGGGCTAAGATGTCTGCTAGGAGAGGCCAGTACATATCTCTAGACGAAATACTTGACGAAGCTGCCGAGCGCTCCGCTTCTCTGGTGAAGGAGAAGAACCCGGAGGTTGCAGGAGTTATCGCAGAAAGAGTCGGCGTGGGGTCCGTGAGGTACGCCTTCCTCTCCGCCAGCCCTAGGAAGCCCATAGAGTTTAAGTGGGAGGTCGTCTTGAATCTGAGGCAGAACTCGGGCTCGTTCCTGCAGTATACATACGTCAGGGCTTACTCCATTCTTGAAAAAGCCTCCGATGTTGGGAAGGCAACCGTGCCCGACGACATGCTTCCAGAGGAGCAGGAGCTTATCGTAAAAATCGCCGAGTGGCCCGGCGTGGTGCGGGAGGCGGTCGCCGCCCTGAGACCCGACTACGCGGCGGAGCACCTAGATGGTCTCGCCCTTGTCTTCAACAGCTACTACGAGAAGGCGCCTGTCCTCAAGGCTGAGGAGCCGGTGAGGAGCTTCCGGCTTGCGCTTGTAAACGCCGTCAAGACGGTGCTGGAGGCCGGCTTCTACATACTAGGCATCCCAACCCTCACGAAGATGTGAACAAAGCGGAGCTGGGGAGGGTGGGGGAGTGCGTCGCCGAGGCTTACCTGAAGCAACGTGGATTTTCCGTGTGGCGGCCCGACGAGTTCATCCGCCTCCTAGAACTCGCCGTTGTATACGGCGTGGCCAACGGCGAATGTAAGCAGGAGCCGAAAGAGCCGTTGACCTTTTCTGTCCCCACCGAGGCGGGCCACGTCCACGTCACCTACTGGAGGGGGCGATGCATCCCGCAAGAGGGGAGGGCGGCGACCCCTATAGAACACAGCATTTACGTCTCCTGTCTGAAGAAGTGCGTCGAGGAGTCGCTTGGGGGGCAACTGCTCAACGCGCTGCGCCCCGTCGCTCTTGAGTTGCTGGCTCACAGGAAGGCGTTGAAGACGGTTGACTTATTCGCTTTTAAAGACGGTGTTGTTTACGCCGTAGAGGTGAAGACCAACAGCGGAAAACTGTCTGAGACGCAGTGGGAAAAAACCTTGGTTTTAAGGTTACTCAGACACCTGGCCGTGCGCGTGTATCTCCAGAACCCCCTCGTCGAGATAAGTCAGCTATGACCTGGGCTGTTTTCTCTAGGCATATAACCACGTCGCGCGCCAAGAAGTCCCGTGTGGCTGGCGACAGCATTTTGTATATGTCCTCCTGCGCCAAGACGTAGGCCGAGGCGAGGAACTTAGCCAGCACGTATTCCCCGCTTGCCTCCACTATCTCTTCCATCTTCCTCCAGCCCTCCAGCCAGTCGCTCG
>WYEI01000051.1 GCA_009903905.1 Pyrobaculum sp.
AGCGCCTTCTCGGCGCCTAGGACCTGTATGGTGGAGGCGGGTAGGAAGGCCATCCTGGTGAGGCCGCCCGCCAGCTTTATCAGCCTGGCGCCGAGGAGAGGCCCGACGAGCTCCCTTATATTGGGCGCCACCTCCTTCATGGCCTCGTCGATGTAGGTGGCTAGGCTTTCTCTGTACGCGTCTAGCTTGAGGAAGGTGTCTGCGTAGCTCCTGAGCTGGTCGAGGTCCCATTCCGACATCTCTGCGCCTATGCTCTTCTTCGCCGCCTCCACTATTCTCTTTACTCTATCCTCGGGGAGGTCCGGCAGAACCTTCCTGAGGCTGTCCTCGCCTATTTTAGACCTGTGGCCGATGTGGTAGACGATCTCGACGTATTCCTTGTTGTCCCGCACGAGCTCCTCCAGCTCTGGGAAGTGTAGGCCGTACCACTCCCTGATCCTAGACGCTATCAGGTTCAGTATCTTGTCGACGTCGTCTAGCGTGCTTATGGCCTGACCGATGAATAAGTCCCTCTTCTCAACAGCTTGCCTCAGCTTAAGCCTAGTGATTAAGTCGCTTACCTCAAACAGGAGGTTCCCATACTCGTCCCAGTTCAAGCCGATTGTGGGGAGGTACTTGGGGAAGTTCTGCCTAAACGCCACCAGAACCGGGGAGGGGCTCTCCGCCACTATATCGACGCCCCTCACCGCCGCGACGAGTTTGCGGGCGAGCTCCGGGTCCTCCACGACGATCTTCTCGGCCTTCCCCCTCAGCCTCTCGACCAACCTTAGCAACTCCTGGACGGGGTTCGACCTCTCCAGCTCAAGAAGCCTAGTAGCTACGAGCTCCGGCTTTCTCTCGTAGAGCTCCTTATCCACGAGGTTCCCCGACTCATCCACCGCGAAGAAGCCCAGCACGTCCGTCGCAATATATACTTTCGCCATCGGAACCCTTAAAAGAGATACTTAAAAAGATAACTCAGATAGTGCGCGCTTAACGTCCTCCACGTCGACCCTCCCCCTGAACCTCCGCATCACCTCCCTCAGCGCCTTGTCCCTCCCCACCTCCCTCGCCACCTCCTCCACCATCTTCCTTACCTCGTCGTAGCTGAGCCTCACCAGCCCGAGCCTCCTGGCCGCCTCTTCGGCGGGTTCGCCTGGCTTCATGTTCCGCAGGACATCCTCCACGGCCTCCTTAGTGATCACCCTCCTGTCCAGGGCCTCAAACACCGAGATAAGCTTCTCCTCCGTCACCTCAACCCCCTCCCGCGACAGCGCCCGCGCCACGTTTAGCAGTATCGTCGCTATGAGCTGCGGCGGCACTGACTTGAACCTCTCCACGTATTCGTCGAACTTCTCGAGATGCGGCGACTTGATTAGCTGGAGCGCCAGATCTCTGCTGAGGCCCATAGACACCAGCTCGTTCAGCTTCCCCTCTAGGCTGACCCTGGCCACCTCCTCGGCTTTCTTCACCAGCTCAAAGGTGATCTTTATGGGCGGGAGGTCAGTCTCTGGATACATCCTCGCCGCGCCCGGCCTCGGCCGGAGAAACTTGGTTGTGCCGTCTGGATTCGCGGCCCTGGTCTCCTCGGGCACGCCGAGCGGCGCCATGTTCAGCCTATCAGCCACGATCCGGGCGGCCTCCTCCAGCTCCTTCTCCTCCACGCCCATGAGGAGCACGAAGCTGTCCACCCCTATTCTGCCAGCCACGTCGCGGACCTCCTCCGCGGTGATGCCGTAGCCCGGGAGCTCGTCGCTGTGTAGGAGGCCGCCGAGCTCGGTCCACGCCCTCACGTAGTCCGCGAGCTCAGTGCCGAGTCGGCGGCCCGGCTGCACCTCAAAGCCGAGGAGCTTCTGGAAGCCTGGGGCCTTCACGGCGATTACCTTGCCTCCCGCGTCGAGGACTCGGCGGACTATCTTGGATTTGCTGTTGGCGAAGGCGGCTGTGACGTCGGCTGTGGAGAGCTCCATCTTCTGGACGCCTCTCCTCCTCAGCTCCTCGGCTATTTTCAGCAGATTTACCTGCCTAGCCGCCTCGTATTCGATCACTTTAGGTATTAGGGAGAGGTCGGGGACGCCCTTTATCTCCGTCTTGGCGCCCCCGGCGATGGAGACGTTGACGTCTTGCCTCACAGTGCCTATGCCCCTCTTGGCCTTGCCCGTTATCTTGACGCTGTAGCCGATGATCCAGGCCACCTCCTCCACCTGCTGCGGCGTGTAGGTCATGGGCTCCGTGGCGATTTCGATGAGGGGGATCCCGAGCCTGTCCAGCCTATATATCACGGTCTTCCCCTCCTCGCCCATCTTCCTGGCGGCGTCTTCCTCCAGCGCGATGGTCTCCACCCCTATGTCGTAGCCTAGGATCTTGGCCCTCCCGCCGTATGCCACCAGCATGGTGCGTTGGAAGCCGGAGACGTTGGACCCGTCTATCACTGTTTTGCGCATGACGTGGACCTCGTCGAACAGCTTCGCGTTAAACAGCTTGGCCACGGCGACGGCCGTCGCCAGCGTCTCCTCGTCGGGCATGTGGGGCGGCTCCTCGTCAAGCTCCACGAGACACGTCGTGTCCCGGTACCCCTCGTACACATACTTCCTCCTCTTCCGCACCTCCCACAGCACCGCCGGGTCCACCGCCCCCAGCTCGCTTACAGAGACGTGGAGCCTCCTCTCAAGCTTGAAGTGGGGCTCGTCGTCTCTCAACACCGGGGGGCAGTGGCAGAAGAGCTTCCGGCGGGTGTTCAGCTGGATGTGTATTTCGAGCCCCGTTTTGAGGCCAAGCGCCTTGTAGTCCACGGCCCCAACAAAAGCTATATATAAA